>CAMWJY010000011.1 GCA_947174685.1 uncultured Mollicutes bacterium
ATTTGAAGCATATGATACGATTCAATTTACTACAACAAGAGAAGAGTTTAATTCTAAGGATTATTATGGCTTCTATATTGAAAAGAATACAGAAACAGATTTAACTAATCTTTTACCTGATGGCACTTGGCAAACTTTCGAAATCAATGCTTGGTTAGAGGATAATACCTATTATTCTTTAGATGATATTAAGCATATATCAGGAACGCATTATTTGTCTTCCTATGTTGCTACACAATTAAGTTTCTTTGAATTTGACATAGCCGCAGGTGGTGCTAGTATCATTAGCTACACTGGAACTGATAGTACTCTTATTTTCCCTGAATATGCGCTCCTTAGTGGTAACTACAGGAAGGTTACTGAGATAAAAGAATTATTAGATTCAAGTCAAAGTAAATATTCTGCATTTACAGAAAATACTACAATTTCTACACTAATATTGAATGAAAGCTTAGCATTTATTGGAAGTAATGCATTTAAGAATTGCAATGGATTAGTTAATGTTTATCTTCCTAGTGCTTTAGAGGCAAGCTCTATTGCAAGCGATGCGTTCTATTTTGTAAAGACAGGTTCATTGAATTTCGAAAAAGCAAGAGATGAAGCTAAAGAAATTACCTTCCATTGCTCTGATACTCAAGCAAATGAACTCAATTTAGTTGCTTGCAAGTATAATGGTTCAGATAGACACTATGGTAAAAATGAAGCTGGATTCTTAGGTGCAGGACGTGCAGATTTAACCAATTCCTTTGCAAAGGAAATCATTTGTATTGCTGATATTTCAAATCAAGTGATAAAAAATATGTAAATATGAAAAGATGCATCGTAAGGTGCGTCTTTTTGTGTTATAATGTAAGCAGGTGAATTATATGGAACTGAATTATGAGGATATGCTTGAATTTGTCAAGCATAAATTAATTGAAAATAAAGGAATTAGAAGTCATAAGCCACAGCTTTATTTTAGAAATCGTTTTGAGCATATCAAACGAGTTTATGGTTGGGCAAAGCGTATAATGCAAGGTGTAGATGGCTGTGATGAAAAAATAGTGCTTACAGCTGCAATCTTCCATGACTGTGGATACACAAACCTATCAAAAGAGGCGCATGCTATTTTAGGTGCTCATCTTTTTTTGGATTATGCAAAAGATCATAATTTTGATGAAGAGTTTACAAATGAAATTTATGCTATGATTTTAAATCATTCTAATAAAGAGCTTATAAAAGAAAAGAATACATCTATTGAGATGGTTGTATTATTAGAAGCAGATTTGATTGATGAAGAGGGTGCGTTAGGAATTGTTTTTGATTTACTCGCAGAAGGATTTAAATGCCCAGATTCCTATGATTCTGTTTTTAATGAAATTATGATGCATTCAGCACATATTTTGAATCAAAACTATATGGTTACTCCTATAGCGAAACAGATTTGGGAAAATAAAAAAGCTTTAATAAAGGAATTTATTGATGATTTAAAGTATGATTTATTTATGGAATAAGGAAGTGAAGTAAATGGAAATCAATATTATAGGAGCTGGTCTTGCAGGCTGCGAGGCGACCTATTATTTATCAAAAAAGGGCTATACGATTCATTTGTATGAAATGCGTCCTAAGAAGATGACGCCTGCTCATCTTACAGATAAATTTGGAGAGCTGGTTTGCTCCAATTCCCTTAGAAGTGATTCCTTAGAAAATGCTTGTGGTATTCTTAAAAAAGAAATGGAGCTATGGGATTCCTTGATTATTAAAGCTGCAAGAATGCACTCTGTAGAGGCTGGTGGGGCTTTGGCAGTAGATCGTGAAGGCTATGCAAATTATGTGACAGAGTTCATTAAATCTTTACCAAATGTAGATATCATTTATGATGAAATTACTACTTTGGATGTAGATGTTCCAACCATAATTGCGACAGGACCTTTAACTACAGATGCATTGTGTCGAGAAATCAAAAGATTATTTGATGCAGAGGATTTCTATTTTTTTGATGCCCAAGCACCAATCATCTATGCAGATTCTATTGATTATTCTAAGGTGTACTTAAAGTCACGTTATGATAAAGGTGTTCCCTCCTATTATAACTGTCCATTTACTAAAGAAGAGTTTGACCATTTCTATACTGCTCTGATTACTGCAGAAGAGGTAGAGGTCAAGGATTTTGAAATAAAGGTATTTGAGGGGTGTATGCCCATTGAGATTATGGCAAAGCGTGGTCCTCAGACATTGACCTTTGGTCCTATGAAGCCAGTTGGGTTAAAAACTCCAACAGGAGAAAAGCCTTATGCAGTTGTCCAATTAAGGCAGGATGACGCAGCCAAGGAAATGTATAATTTAGTAGGCTTTCAAACCCATTTGAAATTTGGAGAACAAAAACGAGTATTTCAGATGATTCCAGGACTAGAGAATGCAAGATTTGCTAAATATGGAAGAATGCATAAAAACACCTATATCAATGCTCCAAAAATATTAAATCCGACCTTTCAAACAAAGAAATATCCAAATTTGTTTTTTGCAGGACAGATTAGTGGTGTAGAAGGCTATGTAGAATCTGCTGCAAGTGGAATTTATGCTGCAATCAATATGGATAGATATTTAAAAGGTAAGGAGCTTGCTATTTTCCCTTCCACGACAGTTATGGGAAGTATGGCAAATTATATTTGTAATGCAAGCCCAGAGGGCTTTCAGCCTATGAATGCTAACTTCGGTATTATGGAGGATTTGAATATTCCCCATAAGAAAAAGGATAGAAAAGCACTTTATGCAAAACGTGCTTTAGAGACTATGGAAGAGGAGAAGAAGCGTTATGAATGATACAGAAGCAATTGCGAAGTACATAGATTATCTAGCTAATGTAAAATATTATTCTCCAAATACAGTTGCAAGCTATCGAAACGATATTATGGAATTTAGTGATTTTATTCACTCTGAACGTATGGCTGCTGGTCTTTTGCAAATTAGAAACAAGAGAGTTTGTAATAACTATTTTATTTATTTATCTAGTACAAATTTAGCTGCCACAAGCTTAAGTAGAAAGCTATCCTCTTTAAGAGGCTTCTATGATTTTTTACTTAAAAATGAAGAAGTAACAGCAAATTATTTTGATGAGGTAGAAATACCTAAGGCTCCTAAAAGATTACCTAAGATGATTAAAGAAAGTGAAATAGAACTATTATTTAATGCTTGTGATCAAAACACACCTTTAGGTTTAAGAAACTACTGTATTTTAGAGGTACTATATGGCTGCGGGCTACGTGTAAGTGAGCTATGTAGTTTGGAGATAAAGGACATAGATTTTAATGATTTATCTATCGTAGTGCATGGAAAAGGTAGTAAGGATCGCGTTGTAATTATGTTTGAGGATATGGCTAAGGATTTAAGAAGGTATATTTCTACCTATCGCCTAGATTTATTATATCTATCTAGTGACCATGAAAATAGACATGTATTTTTGAATAAAAATGGTACAACCTTAACTCCTCGTGGAGTGCGTGTTATATTAAATAAATTAATTTCAGATTGTGGAGAGACCTTTCATTTATCTCCCCATATGCTAAGGCATAGCTTTGCAACAGCGCTATTAAATAATGGGGCTGATTTAAGAAGTGTTCAAGAATTACTAGGGCATGAAAATTTATCCACTACACAAATTTATACGCATGTTTCCTTTGAAAGTATTAGAAAATCCTATGAATTGAGTCATCCTAGAGCCTCAAAAAAAGAAACAAAGGATTAGTTTAATAGATTTTGCTTGTATAAAGCTTAGTTTTTTGATATAATTTTTAATGTTCAAAAAGGAGTAGATAAAATGAAAAAATTAGCAATGGTTTTATCCATTTTTATGGTAATAGCTTTATGTAGCTGCTCAAACAAGGCTAAAAGAGAGATTGTCAGAGACAATCCGGCAGCAGAGATTAAAGAAGCTTTAAAATTAGATGATGTATCTAATGGAGTAAGCTTAAACTCAGATTTAGATCGTACAAAGGCATTTTCTGATGTGAAGGTTGCAAGCGATTTAAAAGCTTCAGTTTTCTATCAGGTAATCGATTTAGATGAACATATGAATAGTCGTCTAAAACAGGTGGACATTAAGGTTTTATATTTCAATGGGAAAGCACCTTCAAATGATGTTGCTGATTTCTTGAAAGAACTGAATAATAAAGATTATGGCTTAACTGAAGAAAAAGTAGGGATAAGCTTTAATAAGACAGAAAAGATGAGTGATGTTCTATTTGGTAAGCTTTCTTTAAAGCATAGCATAGCTATTCCAACGGATTATGCATTTAAAGAAAATGACCCTTCAAAATTAGTGGTAGCTTATGTTCCAACCTATGGTATTTACAATGATGGTTCTCAGGATTATACAAGAGTATTTATTTTTGTTCCAATCTATTATGCCTTTACTTATAGCTCTTCCCTTTCTAGCTATACTGAAGGCATGAAGCAGTATGATGTTACACTAACTGAAGATGGTGTGTTACCTAGTCAATCTGTAGAATAAAATAAGATTTTAGAGATTAGCGATTTGCTGATCTCTATTTTTTATAAAAAAAGTCTTTAGAAAATGATGAATCCCTTTTTTACACTTGAAATTTACATAAAATTATGATATTATATCAAAGGCACAAAAAATACACATGTTCTTGGAGTCGGTCGTCGTGTGCAAGTAAAATTGATGGAGGCTGATGTTGAAGAGAGCAGAGGACAAAAACAAAAATAAAAAGGAGAATGAAAAAATGTCTGAGTCAGTAGTTTCAATGAAACAATTATTAGAGTCAGGTGTTCACTTTGGACACGCTACTCGTAGATGGAATCCTAAGATGGCTAAGTATATCTTTACTGCTAGAAACGGGATTTACATCATCGATTTACAAAAGACTGCAAGCCAAATTGAAAGTGCATATGCAGCTTTACTTGAAATCGTAAAAAATGAAGGTAGAGTACTTTTTGTAGGTACAAAGAAGCAAGCCCAAGAGGCTGTAATGGAAGAGGCAGCTCGTTCTGGCCAATTCTATGTAAATCAAAGATGGTTAGGTGGTACTTTAACAAACTTCAAAACCATCAAGAGAAGAATTAATAAGCTTCATGACCTTTACAAAATGGAAGAGAATGGAGAATTCGAAAAGTTACCTAAGAAGGAAGTAATTAAGCTTGTTGCTGAACGTACTAAGCTTGAAAAGTTCTTAGGTGGTATTAAGGATATGCAAAAGCTTCCAAATGCATTATTTATCGTAGATCCTCGTAAGGAACGTAATGCAATTTTAGAAGCTCGTAAGTTAAACATTCCAGTATTCGGTATTGTTGATACAAACTGTGATCCTGATGATGTTGACTATGTTATTCCTGCAAATGATGATGCAATCCGTGCAGTTAAGCTAGTTACTTGGGTAATGGCTAATGCTGTTATTGAAGCAAATGGTGGAGAGGTTGAAAAGTTTAATGAGCCTGAAGAGGTTAATTTAAGCGAAGAAATCTCTAAGGAAAAGCCAAGCACTAAGGATGCACCAAAGGTTAGAAAGCCAGCAGCTAAGAAGCCTGCTAAGGCTGAAGTAACCCAAGCTGAATAATTGGAGGAAAAAAATTATGGCAAATATTACTGCACAAATGGTAAAAGAATTACGTGAAAAAACATCTGCTGGTATGCTAGATTGCAAGAAAGCACTTGATGCAACTAACGGAAATATGGAAGAAGCAGTAACTTGGTTACGTGAAAAGGGTATTGCAAAGGCAGTTAAGAAGGAAAGTGCTGTTGCTGCTGAAGGTCTATGCTCTTATCGTATTTCTGGCAATAAGTGTGTTGTTTTTGAGTTGAACTCTCAAACTGACTTCGTTGCTCAAAATGAGAAATTCTTAAATCTTTTAGACAAGGTTGGAGCTATTATTGCTGATTCAAATGCTAAGAATACAGAAGAAGCTTTAGCTTTACCTGTTGAAGGCAAGGACTTAAATACAGTAATTCTAGAGGCTTCTGGAGTTATTGGAGAAAAGATTACATTACGTCGTGTTGGTGTAATTGAAAAGAAGAGCGATGAAGTATTTGGTGCATACAAGCATATGAAGGGTAGAATCGTTACTGTTGCTGTACTAAAGGGTAATGATGATGTTGTAGCTAAGGATATTGCAATGCATGTCGCTGCATTAAACCCTAGATATATTTCTAGTGCTGATATTCCTGCTGAGGAAATCGCAAAGGAAAGAGAAATTATTTTAGCAGCTGCATTAAATGAAAATGCACAAGCAGCTAAACCAAAGCCTGAAAACATTATTGCTGAGCGTATTGTACCAGGACGTCTTGAAAAGAACTTGAAGGAAATTTGCTTATTATCTCAAGCTTTCGTTAAGAATCCTGATCAAACTGTTGATGCTTATGTAAAGGGTGCTAAATCTGAGGTTGTGTTCTTTACACGTCTTGAGGTTGGCGAAGGTATTGAAAAACAAGTGAATGATTTTGCCGCTGAGGTTGCAGCACAGTCAGCAGCTTTCAATAATTAATTTTTAAGGGAGGCTACTGGCCTTCCTTATTTTTGTATATAAAATATGGAGGATAAGAATATGTACAAACGCGTTTTATTAAAGATGAGTGGTGAAGCAATTAAAGGTGATACCCCTTTTGGAATTGATTCTAAGACAGTAGGGTCTATTGCTAAGCAGGTTAAGGCCGCTCATGATTTAGGAGTAGAAATCGGCATTGTTGTAGGTGGTGGAAATATTTGGCGTGGTAAGACAGCTTCAGAATTAGGCATGGAGCGTGCACAAGCAGATTATATGGGTATGCTTGCAACCATAATGAATGGACTAGCTGTTCAGGATGCCTTAGAACAGATTGGAGTTCCAACTCGTGTTTTATCTGCACTTACTATCAATGAGATTACAGAACCATATATTAGAAGAAGAGCTGTACGACACTTGGAAAAGGGACGTGTTTGTATCTTTGTAGGTGGGATAGGATCTCCTTACTTTTCAACAGATACCGCTTGTGTTTTAAGAGCTACAGAAATTGGTGCTGAAATTGTTCTTATGGCTAAAAATAAAACAGAGGGCGTATATGACTCTGATCCTCGGACAAATCCTAATGCTAAACTTTATGAAGAGCTTACTTTCTCAGAAATCTTAGCTAAGGATTTAAAGGTTATGGATGCTACTGCTGCATCCTTATGCAAAGATAATGGCTTAAACCTTATCGTGTTTAATATGAATACTGAAGGTAATATCGTTCGTGCTGTTAAGGGCGAAAAGATTGGAACCTTTGTTAAAGTGAAATAGGAGGCAATTATGGAAGAATTAGAAATGTTATTATTAGAAGCTGAAGATAAAATGGATAAGGCTTTAGCTTCTTTAGAAAGAGATTTATCCACTGTACGTACAGGACGTGCTAATGCTTCACTTCTAGACTCAATTTTTATTGAATACTATGGAGTGATGACACCTTTGAAGCAGGTTTCCTCTATAACAATTCCAGAGGCAAATCAGCTTTATATTAAGCCTTTTGATAAGTCAGTTCTTAAGGATATTGAAAGAGCAATCTCTGCGTCAACTTTAGGACTAACTCCTCAAAATGATAGTAATGGAATTCGTTTAATCTTACCTCAAATGACTGAAGAGCGTAGACGTGAATTGACTAAGGTTGTTGGTAAAATGGAAGAACAGGCTAAGGTTGCAGTTCGTAACGTTAGAAGAGATGCAAACGATGAAGTTAAGAAGCTAGATTTACCTGAGGATGATGAAAAAGGTACTTTGGATGATATTCAAAAGCTAACAGATCAAAAGATCAAAGTGATTGAAGAAACAGCAGAAAAGAAGAATAAAGACGTTATGTCTATTTAGCTTAAGCAAAAGCTTAAGCTTTTCTTTTAGTTTTTTCTTTCCTTTTCATCTTTAAAGTGATATAATGTATATATATTTTAGACTAAAGAAAGTGAGGACTGGTTATGAAGAAAAGAGTCATAACAGGAATACTATTAGCTATTATTCTAATTCCTTTATTAATTGTACGTTCTTTGTTCCCACTCTTACAATGTGTGATCACCTTATTTTGTGTAGTAGCAACAGTGGAAATGATTCATATGGTTGAAAAAACAAAGCCTATGAAAACAGGCGTTAAAATCATTGTAATTATATCAACACTTTTGATTTATTTTGGTATAGTAAATGAGGATCCTACTTGTAAGCAATCCTTAATATATAAATTTATGGCTAGCTTTGATTTCAAATTGAGTATATTAACAACCTTGACTATAGCCTGTGCTTTAGTATTTGCTTGCCAAATTTTTGTGAAAGATTTTGATGCGGCAGATGTAGGCCGTTGTTTTATGATTATTTTATATATTTCTTTGGGATTTTCATCTTTAACTATACTTTTATTTAATGGCCGTCGCTTTATTATCTATATGTTCTTGATTGCAATACTAACAGATATATTTGCGTTAGTGTTTGGATTGAATTTTGGAAAGCATAAGATGTGTCCTACAATTTCTCCAAAGAAGACTTGGGAAGGCGCGATAGGTGGTACGGCTGTTGCCGTATTAGTTGGTAGTTTATTTGCAATTTTCTACCATTATTTTGGTCATTTCTTTGTCATAGGTGCTGATGTTAAACCAATTTATTTCTTTGAAGGTGTATTTGATTTAAATAAAATGCCAAAAGTTGGATTAGTTTTCTTTATCATTTTCTTAAGTATTATGATTTCAATAGCTTCTCAAATTGGAGATTTGATTTGTTCTAAGTTTAAAAGAACATATGGTATAAAGGATTTCTCACAGGTATTCCCTGGGCATGGTGGTATATTAGACAGATTTGATTCCACCATATTTGCAAGCATTGTATTCCTATGCTTTTTGACCATTGTAAGAATCGCCTTTGATTTGCCAGAGTTTGCTTTATGGATGAAGTTATGAAATATTTATATATTCTAGGAGCCTGTGGCTCAATTGGAACTCAAACCTTAGATGTTGTAAGACAGCATAAAGAGGAATACAGGGTTGTGGGGATGAGCGTTGGGTCTAATTTAGAGCTTGCAAAAAAATTAATTGAAGAGTTTAAACCAGAGATAGTATGCTTCCGTAAACAGGAGCATATCTTTTCTATTTCCTATAAACCAATTGTTGTATATGGTGATGAAGGTTTACTAGCTATATCTAGATATCGTGGCTATGAGAATGAATGGCTAGTAAATGCACTTGTTGGTGTTGTAGGATTACTACCTACAGTAACTGCCATAAAAGCGCGAAAATCTATTGCCTTAGCCAATAAGGAAACCTTAGTCGTTGCGGGAGATATTATTAACGAGCTTATAAAGGAATATAAGGTTGACCTTGTTCCTATTGATTCTGAGCATTCCGCAATCCTACAATGCTTAAGAGGAGAAGAGAAGAAAGATATTGATAAGCTACTCATTACAGCGAGTGGTGGTTCCTTTAGAAATAAAACAAGAGAAGAATTAATAGATGTTACCGTCGAGGATGCATTAAGACACCCAAACTGGAGTATGGGACCAAAAATAACGATAGACTCTGCAACAATGATGAACAAGGGCTTTGAGGTGATAGAGGCACATTATTTATTTGGGATTGCCTATGAACACATAGAGGCGGTATATCATCCAGAAAGTATTGTGCATTCTTTAGTTCAATTTAATGATGGCTCCATTAAAGCCCAATTAGGAGTTTCAGATATGAGAATTCCTATTGCCTATGCTTTAGCATATCCTAAGCATCTAAATGGTGAAACGGAACGATTAAATTTAAAGGGATGTGTCCTTCACTTTGATGAATTATCTTTAGACAGATATCCTTGTTTAGGCTATGCCTATGCTGCTGCAAAAAAGGGTGGGCTTTATTTGGCTGTTTTAAATGCGGCAAACGAGGCAGCAGTATACTTATTTTTGAATAAAAAAATATCTTTTTTAGAGATTGAGCATATGATTGAAAAAGAGATCAATAGTTCTGTTTATGAAAGAAATTATACCCCTTCTTTAGAAGAGCGTATTACAGTAGGGAAAGAAGTATATTTAAAACTATTAAAAGAATATGGAGAGATAATATGATTTTAGCACTTACAGGAGTACCTTTAGTAATCGTTAGTATTATAGCTTTTATTTTAATATTGGGTATTATTATCATCATTCATGAGGGAGGTCATTTCTTATTTGCTAGAAGAGCAGGCATTTTATGCCATGAGTTTTCTATTGGAATGGGGCCCGCTATTTATAAGAAAAAATTTGGGGAAACCACCTTTTGTATTAGAGCCATTCCTATTGGTGGATATGTCTCTATGGCTGGAGAAGAAGTCACAAATGAATTAATCAAAATTGGGGATCAGATTGGATTAAATATTTTAGACGGTAAGGTAAGTGAAATAGTTACTGTTGAAGATGCTGAAGCTCAAATCCATGGAGAAGTTGTTAATCTAGACCTTTACGGGAAAGATGGAAATCCTTTATATATAACAATTAATGATGGCTTTCAAGATCAATATTATGAGGTTTTAGAGGATGCTTTCTATGTATTAAAAAAGGATTCAAAGTTACAAATTACACCTTATGATAGAAGCTTTGAATCTAAGACACTTTTACAAAGATTTTTAACTTTGTTTGCTGGACCTTTTATGAACTTCATTTTAGCTATAATTTTATACTTAATTGTAAGCTTTGCAACTGGTGTTCCAAATTATAATTCAAATGTTGTAGGCTCTGTTTCTACAGCAAACACAAGTATGCTAATAGAAGAAGATGGTAAGGTTACTACCAAGCTTCAAAAAGGAGATAAAATCCTTGAGGTCAATGGTAAAGCAGTTGCTACTTGGACAGAATTGAGTAAGGAATTAGATA
>CAMWJY010000012.1 GCA_947174685.1 uncultured Mollicutes bacterium
GTCCTATATACTTTATATCCTTTAATTCCAAGACGATCCCCTCCTTTTAAGTGTGGAAAAATGGTTGGATTCCTCCAACCATCATATTTTTTTATCTAAAGACTATTCTACAGCGATAATATAAGAATAAATCTCTTGTTCGCCATCAATAATTTCAACTTCTACGTTCGCATTTACCTTTTGACAAAGATCCTCTAATACCTCTTTTTCTTCCTCTTTGACATCTTTGCCACAGAAGAAAGTGATGATTTGACTTTCCTCATCAATAAGTTTATTCAATAAACTTACAAGTGCGTCACTTTGCTTCTTTGTAGATACAACAATTTCACCATTGGCAATACCCATAAAATCGCCTTCAGCAATTTTTACACCGCCAATTTCTGTATCTCTTACGGAATAAGTGATTTCACCTGTTTTTACATGCTCTACAGCTTCCATCATTGCCTCTAAATTCGTTGCCATATCAGCTTCAGGGTCAAATACCATTAAGGAAGCATAGCCTTGAGCTATAGTCTTAGCCTTTAAGACCTCAACCTTGGCACCCTTTACTAGAGTAGTAGCCTGACTTGCAGCCATAACTACATTTCCATTATTAGGAATGATGATAATATTTTCAGCATTCACCATATTACATGCCTCAACAAAAGCTTCAGTAGAAGGATTCATTGTTTGACCTCCTTCTATGATGTGGTCAACTCCTAAATCCTTGAAGGTTTGAGAAATACCTTCTCCAAAGCATACTGCAATTAATGCAAAAGGCTTTTTAGGACCATTTCCTAGTTCTTTAGCACCTGTTTTTAGATGCGTATGCTGAATTTTTTGATTTTCTATCTTAATATCTGTAAGCTCACCATATTTTAATGCCTGTTCTAATACTCTACCAGGATGATCTGTATGTAGGTGTACCTTACAAATATTATTTTCTAAAATCATACATAAAGAATCACCTAAGCATGAAAAGGATGATTTAGATGCCCCTTCATCAAAGTTCTTTGGATCCTTTAAGCTGATAAAGAATTCTGTACAATAGATATTAGACATTTCTACAGGCTTTTCTTCCTGAGGAGCAGCTTGAACTCCTTCATTTGCTTCAAGCATTTTTCCATTCAATGCCATAATCATTCCTTTAATGATCTCTAAAAAGCCTGCTCCACCACTATCAACTACACCAGACTCTTTTAATACAGGTAAAAGGTTTGGAGTATTCTCCAATGATTTTTGAGCTTCTCTTTGATAGCATTCTAGTAATGCGTCTATTGTCTTAAATTCACTCATATGTGCTCTTGTATTTTCTGCAGCTTCACGAACAACAGTTAAAATTGTTCCCTCCACTGGTTCCATTACTGCTTTATAGGCCACACGGCAGCCTGACTCAAAACAAGCCATTAAGTCTTCCATTGATAAGAAATTATGATCTAACTCTTTCATACCAACATATAGACCTCTGAAAAACTGAGATAATATTACACCAGAATTTCCACGAGCGCCCATCAACGCTCCACGGGATAAAACTTTACCTACTTCTATAATTGAAGATGACTCACAAGAGTCCATCTCTCGAACACCTGACATCACTGTCATAGACATATTTGTTCCTGTATCTCCATCTGGTACAGGGAAAACATTTAACTCATCCACTTTTTTGTGGTTATTCTTTAAATTAATAGCGCCATTCATTACCATCTTTTTAAATAAGGCTACGCTAACACTGCTTACCGACATGGTAATCCTCCTAAATATCAAAATAGTATATAATTATAGCATCCAATAGCTATAGGGTAATCAAAATCAATTTACAACTCTTCCAAATAAAATCCCAAAAAGACACAATTCGACTCTTTAAAAATCACCTCTTGCACTTAGAAATGTTTAATTCATTTAACATTTTAACACTAAAGACCCTAAATGTAAAGAAAAAATTTTCATTTATAGGCAGAGACTAGTAAAATATACCAATTTTTTAATCAAAAGTCAAATACTTTATAAAAAAGATTAAAAAGTTCTTGCATTTATCATAGTTTTAAGGTATACTAATAAGGCTTGAAGTTTAATTTTAACGTCATAAGGAGGTAAGAACTATGGCTAAATGTTATATCACTGGTAAAGGTACTGTAACAGGAAACAAAAGATCTCATGCTTTAAATGCTACTCGCCGTACATGGAAGGCTAATCTTCAAACTGTTCATATCAAGGATGAGAACGGTAACGTTAAGAAAGTAAAAATTTCTGCTAGAGCTTTAAAGAAGTGTAATCTTGAAAGAGCTTAATAGTTAGGTATTAAGAGGGTCAATAGAACCCTTTTTTTATGCACAAAAAAGACACAGGATTTTTTCCTGTGTCTTTCATTTTACCCATTCCACCAATAGCTATACTTAGTTTTTTATGGGTAATCATCTTATCTTCTATGAAAAATCATCTACTATAACAGCATCACTATTTGTCACATAAATCTTGTTCTCAACTAAGAATAATCTAGAAAAATTATATGCAGTATCCTTAAGCTTGATTTCTTTGTCAATCGTGATAACATCTTCTGCTTCAACATCAATTTTAAATACCAAATATGCATTATAAGCAACCTGTGCACCTAAATATAAATATGAGTCATCTACATAGATAAACAATGCCTTGTGATTTTCAAACATTTCTCTTTTCAAAAGACTATTAGAATAATTTGCCTTGCTGTAATAATCATTATAAGCTAAAACGAAGTCTTTTCCAATTTGTGTTGTTTCTTCTTCGGTCTTTTCATATACTGATATTTTAGTGGATTGTAAAGAGTCTGTATAGCCTAAGCCCAATACATATTCCTTATTTCCAATTTTAAAGGTATGGAGGTAATTGGAGTATCCTGGAGCTTGATAAGCAGATATAATTATTGGATTTTCAGGATTAGAACAATCAATCTCATATAAAGGATCCCTATTCTCATAGGTCACAACATAACAAGTATTTTTATCAAAACGAACAGATTTCACAGTTTGTCTTTCAAGACCGATTCCTTGATCTAAGTAACCAACCTTCGCTAAATCAGATAAATTAAAGATTGTAATTGCATTGAGCTCTTCTGCATTTCTAGTAGTGTCCGTAGCTACTACTCTAAAATATCCTTCATATTCATCCATAGAAAACTGATTTAAAATATACCCTGATACTTTTACAACACCTACAGCTTCTAAATCATGGGAAAAGATAGATATAGAAGTGAAATTTCTATTCTGTGAAGCAAAATAGAAGGCTTGACTTGAAGCATATAAAACCGTACCATAGGATGATAATAGCTGGGTTTCTTTGCTTTCCATTGTATCCAAATCATAACAATTTAGAGAATATAAATAATACGGATTACTATAGAGATCATAATAACACTCCTCATATCGAATGTAATCCTCCTTCATGTAATTAGAACTAGCTAAATAAAATTTGTTTTGAACTAATCTTGAGGTTAGATATCTTTCATAGTTTATCTCTTCTTGTATATTGAGATGATTATTGTCCAATTTATAAAGGGTTGTTCTGCCTGTGCCTATAGATATAATTTTATCATTGTAAATATAGAGTTCAAATCCATAATCATTAGTACTTGTCAAAGCTTTTTCAGCTTTTAGATCATAAACATAAAGCTTACGATTATAAAGATAATAAATATAGCTTCCATCACATTTTGCAACATCTGCCTCATCAATGCCTTCTACTTGGGTATTGGTTTGGTAAGAATTATCACCTTGACCATTACTAGCATCAGTACATACATCTGGACTTAAAATTGGTGCTTCTGGCATCATACTCTTTCCGTCACTTGTACATCCTATAAATTGAAAGGTAAATAGATAAGATAAAATGGAGGTTTTTTCCTTCTTCAATTGATGTGTGTTTTGATAAGAAAGCACGACATGATTATAATCCTGTTTAGTGTTGATAGGATAAAGCTCAGTTGAAGTACCTACATCAATGTCACGGTTCAAGACCGCATTATTATGGTTTTTAATTCCTTTGTTATAATTGTAAACCCAAAAATGCTGTATCAATAAGGCAGCAAAAACAACTCCTGCAACTGCTAAAAAAGCATAGCGAAGCTTAAACTTAAAATGAAACTCACGCTTTGTAAATTTCTTGTTAATGGTATTTTGATATTCTGTTTTTAGATTCTTTTTAAATTCTTTTAATTTCATAATTCTTCATCCTCTAGACATTCCTTTAATTTTTGTTTAGCTGAATAATAGAGCTGGTTTACTATAGAAGGCTTGAGATTTAAAATCTCAGAGATTTTTTTCGTTGTGTGGCCACACAAAACCTTCATTAAGAAAACCTCACGCTCCATTTCTTCAAGGTGGCGTAGCGCATAATAAAGATAGGGATGTGTACTTTTCATATCAGGTAAAACATCTAAATTATCTAGATTAGTTTCCTTCTTCTTTTTTAAATAATCTAAAGCCACATTTTTAGCAATGGTATAAATCCAAGAACGGAAATTCTTTGCTTGATAATTAGAAATCATCTGATTAGCTTTCACATAAGTATCTTGAATGAGATCTTGAATAATAAAATAATTGGGAATTTTTGAATAAATTGCAAATTGAACCAAAGCTTTTGTTTCATGATAGATTTTATCAAAGGATTGCGCATTTCCTTGTTTATATTTCTCTACTTCTTTTTCTAAGTCCATTTTTCCCCACCTCACTTATATAAACGATTATCTAAAGAATTTTTAAAAGATTATTTTCATTTTACCATAAAAAAAGCCTTAATCCAAAGATTAAAGCTGATTTTAATTATTCTTTTATACTAGAACAACGCATTGCGTTTAGAATCGCTAGAATTGCAACACCTACATCTGCAAACACACCTAGCCACATATTACTAAAGCCAAATGCAGATAAAATTAAAACTAAAATTTTAATACCTAGTGCAAAGATAATATTTTCAAATACGATACGCATTGTCTTTCTAGCAATCTTTTTAGCTAAGTGAAGACCCTTTAAATCATCCTTCATAAGAACAATATCAGAAGCCTCAATAGCAGCATCAGAGCCAACTCCGCCCATTGAGATACCTATATCAGAACGCATAAGTACTGGGGCATCATTAATACCATCTCCAACAAAGGATAAATATTCTTTCTCCTTTTTCTTAGATAAAAGAGCCTCAACCTCCTCTACCTTGTTTTGAGGAAGTAAAGATGCTTTATAGGAGGTAACACCCAATTTAGAAGCAACCTCTCTAGCGATAGCCTCATTATCTCCTGTAAGCATAATAGTTTCATTTCCCATATCATTTAAAGTCTTTATTACCTTAGGTGCTTCTTCCTTAATTTCATCGCTAATTAAAATTGAACCAATAAATTCTTTATTTTTAGCCACATAAACGACCGTTCCAATATGTTCCACCTTTTGATACTCTATGCCATTGGCTTCCATTAATTTCTCGTTACCACAATAAATAGTTGTATCATCCTTTATCGCCATAATACCATGACCAGCAACATCTGTAAGAGTATAGCCAGTTTCAGTAATATCACCAACCATTGATAAAATACTTTTGGCGATCGGATGATTCGAAGAGGCTTCTGCAATCGCAGCTAAACTTAATATTTCTTCTCTTTTATCCTCAGGTAAAACTTCTGTGACTGCGAAATTTCCTTTTGTTAAAGTCCCTGTTTTATCAAATACAAATGTATTTACCTTATTGAATTTTTCCAAGTAGTTAGAGCCCTTAATTAAAATACCTAGTTTAGATGCTGCCCCAATTCCTGCAAAGAAGGAAAGTGGAATAGAAATAACTAAAGCACAAGGACAAGAAACAACCAAGAAATTTAAAGCTCTATAAATCCATACAGTGTACTCTCTTGTGATGAGTCCTGGAATCAGTGCTAAAAGCACTGCAAGAATAACAACTGTTGGAGTATAATACTTCGCAAACTTCGTAATAAAGTTTTCCGCCTTGGATTTTTGGCTAGAGGCGTTTTCTACTAAATCAAGTATTTTGGATACAGTAGAGTCATAAAATGCCTTCTTGACCTGAATTTGAAGCGTTTGAGTGAGGTTTACACAGCCACTTACAATTTCATCGCCCTTTTGAACCTCCCTAGGCAAAGATTCTCCTGTTAAAGCCTTTGTATCTAAGGTAGAGGTTCCATCTATGATTATACCATCTAATGGAACACGTTCTCCTGGCTTAACTACAATGATTTCTTCTAGTTCTACTTCATCTGGTTCAACCGTTTCTAAATTACCCTCTCTTAAAACATTTGCAAAATCAGGACGAATATCCATTAAACTGGAAATAGATTTTCTAGATTTACCAACCGCATAGCCCTGGAAGAATTCGCCAACCTGATAAAATAAGATTACCGCAACAGCTTCATCAAAGCCTTCTATTTCCTGTCCAGTTACCCCTCTAACTATACCAAGAGAAAAGGCACCAATAGTGGCTACACACATCAAGAAATTTTCATCAAATATTTGTCCATGACAAATGTTTCTGATTGCCTTCCACAAAACATCATAGGCAATAAATAAATAAACTACAAGATATAGACATGCTGGAAATATCCAACCATATTTTTCGTTTGGAATGACAGTATCCAAATGAAGGATATGATCTAAAGTAAATAAGATGATAAACAAAACTAAAGTTATACAAATTCTAATTAAATTTCGTTTTTGTCTTCTTGTCATACTATCCCTCTAATCTTTAAAATAAATATACAAAAACCATTGCACATAATATTCCTATAAGCATGCTTACTGCAGGGATTCTTCCTTCATCCATTAAAATGGACTGGGAATAATTTCACAGAAGGTAACATATAGCATTGCCCCTCCTGCAACACCCATACAAATACCAATAGCCAGCTCTCCAATTCCACCAATAGCCATACCAATCACAGCACCAACTACTGTAGCCGCTCCTGCCAAGGAGGTTAAAATAATGGTCTTCCAAGCTTTCATACCACCACTCGCTAAAGGAGCAGAAATCGCCATACCCTCAGGTATATTGTGCACAGCAATCAAAATGGCAACTAATACACCCATTTTTACCTCAGCAGTTCCTGTAGCACCGATTGCCATACCTTCTGGAATATTATGAAACATAATCGCAAGAAGCATAATTAAGCCAGCCTTAACTAACGCTCCTTTATTATTTTTCTCTTCTGTTTGATTTTGAGTCAGCTGCAAGACCTGTGTCTCATGATGAAGCTCCTCTAAGCTTCTATGTGTTTCTCTTACATTTTCTATTTGGTCTAATATTTTCTTTAATCCAAAGGTAAGTAAAATTCCACATACTACTGCTGCAAAGGTAATAAATACACCATAAGGATGATCCTCAAATCTTGTCTTGGCAATTGATTCTGGTACCATCTCAAATACAACAATACCAACCATCACTCCACCTGCAAAGCTCAAGATTCTACTCATTACCTTATTTCCTTTGTTCTTAAGGAGTACTCCAAGAATACCACCAAGACCAGTACCGACTGTTCCCGCAATCAAGGATAATACAAGGATAAGAGTATTTATACTACTAACCCCTTATAATTATCTTTTTATAATACAATCAGGTTCAACCTTTTTGCACACACGAACAACTTCATCCATGATGGCTTCAAATTCTTCATCTGGTGCTTCTAATGTTAGCTTTTGTGACATAAAGCTTACATTTGCAGATTGTACACCTTTAATCTTTAAAATACTTCTTTCCATCTTAGCTGCACAATTTGCACAGTCTAAATCTACTAGCTTAAATACTTTTTTCATTCTTCAATACCTTCCTTTTTTTCTAATATATGCTCAAGAGCCTTTTCGTAAATCAAGAATACATGTTCATCTGCCAAGGAATAAAATACTTCCTTGCCTTGTTTACGATATTTTACTAAATTAAAGTCTCTTAAAACCTTGAGCTGATGAGAAACTGCAGATTTTGTCATATCTACAACCTTACAAATATCACATACACATAATTCATGATTAAATAGCGCTGCAAGAATTCTTGTTCTTGTAGAATCACCAAACACCTTAAAAAGCTCAGCAACACCTGCAAGATGATCTTCTTTTGGCATCAAGAATTTAACCTCTTGAATTAGGTCATTATGTGGATGCTCAATTTCACAATCCATAAAATCTTTCATTTTCTTCACCTCTTTAATAGTTGAATACCTGTTCAACCATCTATATTATAGTTGAACAGGTATTCAACTGTCAAGTGTTTTTTCAAAAAAATTAAAAAAATATTTTTGAGTGAAGTTTTGCTTGTCGCCTTTTCAGGTGATAAATACGCAAGTTTTTGATTAAAACATAAGGAGTATTATGTGTTTTTCCAATTGAAGTATTGTTATATGTATTTTCTCCGCTTTTTGGACAAGATTTTATCAATACGATTTTTCTTGCATAATATTTTAAAAAAGATTAT
The DNA here is from genome assembly GCA_947174685.1 of uncultured Mollicutes bacterium. Taxonomy (GTDB): domain Bacteria; phylum Bacillota_I; class Bacilli_A; order Acholeplasmatales; family Anaeroplasmataceae; genus Pelethenecus. Next base: position 8,410 of record CAMWJY010000012.1, read on the forward strand.
AGTACAAGTAACAAGGTAAAAAATGCTTTGTTGGGTTAGAGTAGGTCTACCTCTTCAGCTTGAAGGGATGTTTTCCATGACATAAATTATGGGTTCATTTTTTATCTTCAAGCACCCCTATTAAAAGAATTTTTAGTTAGGAGGGAAGAGTTGACATGGTCAGATTTTTGAAATATATACTTTCTAAGATATTCAAAAAAAAACTGTAAGTTTTCCGTTACAGTTACAAAATTTGCAATAAAGAAGATTGTTTATATAAAAAAAGAAGACTCTACTTCTTCGCCTCACAAGCAGGAGTAGAATCTAATCAAAACCATGGAAAACATGGGGAGGTTAGATTTTACTCTAACCTTGTTATTTATATTATATGATATTTCCTCTAAAAAATCAATATTTTAATATGAAACACTTGAATTTTAATAACCACATAAATATTTCTAAATTAGAACATATCTTGTCTTTAATTGGTTGCTAAATAGCCCAAGTTCCATTCTTAAAGATTTCTATAGTTTTACCATCATAGGTATCTGCAGTAATATTTAAATCCTTGCTTCCTATCATAAAATCAACATGAATCATTGAGGTATTTAAATCTACCTTCTTAATATCCTCTTCAGACTTTGTTTGATAGTCTTTAATACATTCCGTAAATGCTCTACCTAAAGCCAAATGACAACAAGCATTTTCATCATAAAGTGTATTATAGAATAATAGATTTGTTTGATTAATAGGGGAATCATATGGAACCAATGCTACCTCTCCTAGCATTGCAGCACCTTCATCTGTAGAAATAAGCTTTGTTAAAACATCCTTATATTCCTTATTTTCACATATAACCTCTACTGCCTTACCATTTTCAAATCTAAATCCAAAATCACTTACTAATACACCACGAACAGATAGTGGCTTTGTCGCCATAACAACACCATTACAAGAGGTTTTTACTGGAGATGTAAAGCATTCCTCTGTTGGCATATTTGGATTATAGAAAACACCTGATAATGTAGTTTCGCCACCGGCTAAGAAATTCATATCTGGATGAATATCTATGGCGAAATCTGTTCCATTCTTAGATTTATAAGTTAATGTCTTTATACCTAAGGCATTTAACTTAGACGTTTTTTCAGATAGATTTGCATTATGCTGATTCCAATTCTCAATAGGGTCTCCATATACTCTAGTTACTTTAAGTATTGCATCCCACAATGCTTCCATAGCTTTTTCTGTGGATAGCTTAGGGAATACCTTCTTAGCCCACTTTTCTCCTGGAATACCAACAATTGTCCATTGGAACTTATTATCCTTTTGTTCTCTATATTTCATCAATACTGGACCGATTGCCATTTGTACCTCTAAAAGCTTAGCTTGATCGATGCCAGAAAGTCCATCTGGATCTTCAGAGATAATATGAATCATTGCAGGTAGCTTTTCAACACGATACTCCTGTTTCTTTAAGTACCATTCTGGTAACTCCTTCAAGGTTTCAACGGATTCATATTCATAGCTAAGCTTAGATAATGGCTGATAATTCCAATCGACAACTACTGTACGCGCACCTGCCTTATAAGCTTCTTCTACAACATACTTTACAAAGTATGCATCCTCTACTGAAGCGCCAACAACTACATCCTGATCCTTTTGAACATTTACTCCTGTTTTTACAATTAGTTTTGCATAATTCTTTAAAATTTCTTCTTTCATTTTATTCTACCTTACCTTTCTAAATATGTTTCTATTTCATCTACAGTCTTTAAAAT
>CAMWJY010000013.1 GCA_947174685.1 uncultured Mollicutes bacterium
AAATGAGCTAGAGTTTATTCAAGAAGTATTTAGTATCCGAATATATGCAGAAGGAATAAATTAAGACTAAATTTGAGGGACAGTTTATTATTCCTTTTGTTCTGAAGTGGATTTATCCAAAAATCATGTATTTGAAAAGCACAGACAAGAGTATTCTTTCATATATTAAATTAGGCATAATACTTATTTTTTGTTAATAAGTTTTAAAGTACTATTGGTTTCGGGTGGGGTATAAAATGTGTGGAATTGTTGGTTATATTGGAAAAGAAAATGCTTTAAAAGCTGTTGTTGAAGGGCTAGAAAAACTAGAATATAGAGGTTATGATTCTGCTGGAGTTGCCTATAAAAAGGGAGAGGATATCCTTATCTGTAAAGAAAAGGGCAGAGTATCAGATTTAAAGCTATGCATCTTAGATACAGATTCCTCTTTAGCTATTGGACATACACGTTGGGCTACACATGGTGAACCCAATAAAAGGAATGCACATCCTCATTGTTCTATGAATGGACGATTTGTTATTGTGCATAATGGGATTATCGAGAATTATCAAAAATTAAAATTTGAGTATTTATCTGAGTATAGCTTTATAAGTGAGACAGATACAGAAATTATTGTAAATTTAATTGAGCATTTTTCTATTTCCTTAACTACGGAAGAAGCTATACGTAAAACGATGAGCTTACTTGAAGGATCATATGCCTGCTTAATTTTGGATCAAAATGATTTAGAGCATATTTACTGTATGAAGGATAAAAGTCCTCTTTTAATTGGAAGAGGTAAGAGTGCTGTTTGTTTTGCTTCCGATATTACAGGTTTAATAGGCTATGCAGAGGAATATATGCCTTTAGAGGATAAAACCTTTGGAGTTATATCAAAGGAAGGTATTTATTTACAAGATATAATTGGTATAGCTATTGAAAATAAATTTCAAAAAATAGCTGTTCAAAAGGAAGAAATAGATAAACAAACCTATGACCATTTTATGTTAAAGGAAATCTATGAACAGCCTATGATGGTAAGAAATTTAATTCATCACTATTTTTCTAAAGAAGAAGTAAATGTTTCTTCTAAGCTCATTCATCATATCAGACAAAGTGATAAAATCAATTTTGTAGCATGTGGCTCTTCTATGTATGCTTCCTATTTTGCAAAATATTATATGGAAAAGCTATGTGGAATTCCTTGTGAGGTGTTTTGTGCCTCAGAGCTTGTATATTCTACACCATTAATTTCTAAGCGTCCATTTTTTATCTTTTTTTCACAAAGCGGTGAAACAGCAGATTTAATTGCTGTAATCAAAAAGATTAAAAAACAAAGATTTCCTATTCTCACGATAACGAATACGATAGAATCCAGTATGGTTCGGTTATCTGACTATTATTTAAATATTTATGCAGGTAAGGAGATTGCTGTTGCATCTACTAAGGCTTATACAGCAATGATTGTTACTTCAGCGATATTAGCTCGAGCGGTAAGTAAAACAAAAACGAATTTAAAAAGTAATTTAAAGGCTGTTAGCTTAGCAATGGAAAAGGTTTTAGAAAATAAAGAGGTTTGTAAAGGAATTGCCAAAGAGATTATAGATCAAAAGGATGCGTTCTATATTGGCAGAGGAATAGATTACTGGACATCATTAGAGGCTTCCTTAAAGCTGAAGGAAATTGCTTATATTCATACAGAAGCTTTTTCCTCTGGAGAGCTTAAGCATGGACCGATTGCCTTGATTACAAAAAATACACCTGTCCTTGCGATTATAACTCAAGAAGGAACAAATCGTATTACGAGAAGTAACTTAGAAGAAACAGCCTCACGTGGAGCTAAAACATATGTCATTGCCTCAAAAGGTTTATCTACACCTAAGGATGATGTGATTATTCCTAATGTTGCCCATTATTTATCTCCGTTAGTGAGTGTTTTGGTGGTTCAGTTGATTGCTTATTATGCTGCAGTTTTAAAGCATAATGATGTAGATAAGCCGAAAAACCTTGCGAAGAGCGTAACGGTTGAATAAAAAAGTTCTAAAATAGAAAAGTCCTTTATACAATATAATAGTAATAGGAATGCCCTATTCAAGGTGGTTTGAATGAGGGCTTTTTCTTTTAAAGGAGGAGCTATGCAAAAACAAGTAGAGGATTTAGTAAAAGAATATGGAACAAGTATTTCTAATGGGTTAAATTCAAGTAATGTTATAAGAAATCGAAAGGCTTATGGAGAAAATAAGATTAAAGAAAAAAAGAAAACCAGTATTTTTGTTAAATTTTTAAAGAGCTTTAAGGACAGCTTAATCTTAATTCTTATGGCTTCCGCTATTATTTCTGTTATATTGGATCCAAATGAATATGTGGATAGCATCATCATATTAGTGGTGGTCTTTTTCAATTCTATTTTAGGTGTTGTTCAAGAAACAAAGGCGGAGCGTAGTCTAGAGGCATTAAAGAAAATGTCATCTCCTACAAGTAAGGTTATACGTGATGGACATACATCAGAAATTCCTTCAGAAGAGCTAGTAGTTGGAGACGTCATGCTTGTGGAGGCAGGAGATCATATTTCAGCAGATGCGAAAATTTTGGAAAGCTCTAGCTTGGCTGTAGATGAATCGGCCTTGACAGGAGAATCCTTACCCGTTCACAAGGATAAAGATTTTATACCAAAGGAAGCCTCCTCCTTAGGAGATCAGAAGAATATGGTTTTTTCCTCAACCTATATCACGGGTGGTAAGGCTAAGGTTTTAGTCACACAGGTGGGAATGAATACCGAGATGGGGAAGATTGCAGGTATGCTTAATGAGCAGGAAGATGTAACCACACCTCTACAGCATAAGCTTTCCTCAGTTGGTAAGGTCATAGGAATTATGGCTTTAATTATTTGTGCGCTTGTCTTTATCTTAGAGATGATTGCTGAATGGAAGAATGGCTCAGTTTTATCTAAGGTTTGGGTAGATTGCTTTAAAACAGCAATAGCTTTAGCTGTTGCTGCTATACCAGAAGGGTTAGCTACTGTTGTTACTATTGTGCTTGCTATTGGTGTTGGCAAGATGAGTAAAAGAAATGCTATAGTAAAAAGATTACCTGCAGTAGAAACACTTGGATCCTGCAGTGTGATTTGTTCTGATAAAACAGGAACTCTCACTCAAAATAAAATGATTGTTCAAAAGCTGTATCGTGATGATATAAAAGATTTAAAGTATTTAAATAAAAAAGAAAAGGAACTATTAAAGTATTTTGCTATTTGCTGTGATGCCACTTTAGAGAATAAAAAAGCTATTGGTGATCCAACAGAGATTGCTCTTTTAGAGGCAAATCAGTCTTATGGAGAACCAAATCAAAGGGTGAATAAGGTTTTAGATTTCCCTTTTGATAGTGATCGCAAAATGATGACAACTGTTATTGAAAAGGATGGAGGCTATCTTGCCATTACGAAAGGAGCCTTCGATATGATTATCGAGCGTTCTATAAATCCTATAGAAGAAAAGAATAGAGCTATAAGAGCTAATGAGTATTTAGCTAAGGATGCTCTTAGAGTATTAGCTTTAGGTATTCAAAGCTTTTCTCATAAGCCTTCTATAGCTATGCTAGAAAAGAAAATGGAATTTTTAGGCTTAGTAGGTATGATGGATCCAGCCAGACCTGAGGTTAAGGAAGCTATTGAAACTGCAAAAGCTGCAGGAATTCGTACAGTTATGGTTACAGGAGATCATATTACTACAGCTACCGCAGTAGCTAAAGAGCTAGGTATATTAGATGATAAGCATAGGGCAATTACGGCAGTAGAATTAGATAAAATTAGTGATGAAGCATTAAATGAAACAATAGAAGAGTATAGTGTTTTTGCAAGAGTTGCACCTAAGGATAAGGTTCGTATTGTAAATGCATGGCAAAAAAAGGACGCTATTGTTGCTATGACAGGTGATGGGGTTAATGATGCTCCTGCACTCAAAAAAGCGGATATTGGCTGTGCTATGGGAATCACAGGAACAGATGTTTCTAAGGAAGCGGCCGATATGATTTTAGTAGATGATAATTTCAGTACAATTGTTTCTGCTGTAAAACAGGGAAGAGGAATTTATGATAATATAAAAAAATGTGTGAAATATTTACTTTCCTCTAATATTGGTGAGGTTTTTGTTATCTTTATGGCCTCCTTAATATCGGCTTTAACGAATGTTTCTATGGGTGTGCCTCTTTTACCAATTCATTTATTATGGATTAATTTAATAACAGATTCTTTACCAGCATTTGGTATAGGAATGGAAGAAGTAGAGGATTCTATTATGAAGGAATCTCCTAGACCTAAAAAGGAAGGCTTCTTTGCACATCATATGTCTATCCAAATTTTTATTGAAGGGCTTATTATTGGCTCTTCTGCAATTGTCGCCTATTTAATAGGTCATTTCCTAGAACATTCTCATATGCTTGGGCAGACTATGGCATTTTTCACGTTATCAACTTCTCAGCTGCTACATGCCTATAATGTAAAATCTAAGCATTCATTATTTTCAGTTAAAAGCTATAAAAACCATTTCTTAAATTTTGCTATTCTCATAGGGCTTGGTTTACAATTTTTTGTTATCTATTGTCCTTATGTCAATACACTATTTAAATTTAGTCCATTAAGTCCTACAAATCTCGTAATCTGCTTAGGGCTATCTTTATTAATTTGTGTATATTCGGAGTTGTTTAAAAAAGAAGAAGATAATTAAAAAAATGTCAAAAATTGGTGGTTTATTTTCATTTCACTTTATGCTATAATAAGGCGTACTAAATTTAGAGGATGTGATATGATGAAAAAACAACCATTTTTGTGGATTACAATTGTCTTTTTCATTTTCAATATTTTTAATACATATTTTTTAACTTTTGCTACGTTTAACCAGTATATTATTCCATACAGCCATACATTTTTGTCAGAGGTTTGTTCTATAATTGGTAATTTTGCAATGTTAGGGATCTTTTATTTAATTGGTGTAATTGCTTTTAGGAAGCCTAAAAGAATAGCTATATATTTAACAAGCTTATCACTTTTACTGAATATTTTAATTATAGGTCTTCAGTATTATACAAAGGGCTATAAGCTTGCCTTCTCCATATTTAACTTTTCAATGATAAAAAGTCCTACAGGTGGATTCGGAGGAAATGTGTTCCAGGATTGGCTATTTGAGTTATTTACGTATTATCGAATCTTAGCACTTTTGCCATTCGTTATATGCTTAGTTCTTTTAATCGTTTTTAGAAAGAATTTTAAAGATATAAAAATAAAAATCCCTTTTCAAAAGCTTTATTGCAGCTTTGCTTTATTAGTAGGCTGCTGCTTGGGTACATATGGCTATTATCAGTACTCCTTAAATAAAAACTGGAGCTTTTCGACAGATTATGCACAATTTGGGTGTCAATATGCAGGAGCTTATAATTATTATATTTCTGAAATAATCTTCCATGTAGACAATAGAGTTATTGATAGAGATGCTGATGTTGTAGAAGAACAAAAGGAATTATCTGCGTATAACAAGAATCAAGAGAGCTATGTGAATTTTATAGATCAAAAGACCTATTCTAATAAAGACAAACAAACAGGCATTTTAAAGGGGAAAAATCTTTTTGTAATTCAGATGGAATCTACGATGTCCTTTTGTTTTGAAAATGAATTTAATGGTGTAGAAGTAACGCCTTACTTTAATCAGTGGTTTAAGGATCCAAATTGCTTCTATTTCAATAATGTTTACACTACGGCTGGAATTGGAAATACCTCAGATGCAGAATTTGCCTTCTTTACAGGAATGTATCCAACAGGACAAATGACCATTGCTTGGGAATTTGATGCATATGATTTCCAAATGACTACTTTAGGAGATTTATTTAAGGATTATTTATCTTATTCCTATAATGGAACAAATGAAAGCTTCTATAATCATAATAATTTACATGAACAATTATATAAAATGACAGACTTTAGAGGCTTAGAGACTTTTGAATCCTTATATCCTAAAAAGGAATATAAAGACAAGTATTTAACCTATTGGATTAGTGATACCTCTATTCTAAATTGGGCTTCTGAAACTCAGCGTGAAGCAAATCAAACGGGGAAAAATTCTTTCTCCTTTGTTGAAACGATTACACCACATAATCCATTTTATGATTTGTCTGAGGAATTGCCAGAGTTTACAAAGCATGATTTTGGTATTAGTCCGACTTATTATCAGCTGACAAATTATATGAATCAAATAAAGTATAATGACAAGCTTATCTATGACTTTATTATGGATGCAAGTAATCCTGAGAGTCCAAACTATTTGGAGAATACAGTATTCTTATTATATGGTGATCATGGAAATGCTTTATATAAAGGTGCTTATGAATCCTTGTATGGAAGAGATTTAACAGATTTAGAGTATCGTAAGATTCTACTGAATATCCCAGTTATTTTCTACGATCCTTCTGGAAGCCTTAATCAATCTATTGATTCAAGTGAAATAGATGCTATTTTATCTCAAACAAAATCTAATACGGATATGTTTAGAACTCTGATTAACCTATTTGGTTTAGAAACAGATAGCTTATATTTTGGAGTAAATATGTTTAGTGGAGAACCAGCATTCTCCTATTGTCCTAAAAATCTAGATATTTTTACAGATGATTTTATGGTATGTAAGAAGAATGAACAATACATGGTATATGAAGATGCCACTTTAAATGAAGAGTTGATTGAGAATATCCTAGATTTCCGTACAAAGCATGATTCTTATATTACGACTTTGGTTTATACCGCTAATAAAAAGAAATAATCAATATAACAGCATGAACTTTTTGTGAAATGCTGTTTTTCTTTTCTTTTGACTTCAAATAAGGTATAATATAAGTACCAGAATATGAGGTGAAACGATTTATGTTTGAAAAATTAACAAGAACTAAGGTTTTTAGAGACCCGATTTATGGTTATATAGAAGTAGAATATAAAATCATTTTAGAATTAATAGATTCTAAAGAGGTTCAACGCTTAAGAAGAATCAGACAGCTAAGTGGAGTTGCGATGGTATTTCATACGGCAGAGCATACTAGATTTACACATGCTTTAGGTGCATACCATATGGCAAATTTAGTTTTACAAAATGTTGAAGGAATAGAAGCTTTAAGCGAGCATGAAAGGGTTGTATTCTTATGTGCGGCTTTACTTCATGATATTGGACATGGACCTTATTCCCATGCGTTTGAAAATGTTTTAATGACCTCTCATGAGGAAATGACAGAGAAAATCATTCTCTGCAAGGATACGGATGTTTATCGAATTTTAAATCAAATACCAGGCTTGCCAGAGGATGTAGCTAATGTGATTGGGCATAAAGGAAAATATCCTTTAATTGAAGCATTTGTTTCCTCTCAGTTGGATGTAGATAGAATGGATTATTTGACAAGGGATGCTTATTTTACCGGGGCTACCTATGGTACCATTGATATGCATAGACTTTTAAGGACTATGAAGGTTGTAGATAAAAAGGTATTATGTAGAGCCTCAGGAGTACATACCCTAGAGTCTTATTTAATGAGTAGATACCATATGTATTTCCAGGTATATTATCATCCAGTAGCTAGAGCTTATGAGCTTTTGTTAGAAAGTATATATGAGCGTATTAAGGATTTAACTAAAGAACATATTTCAATTGATGCGAATATAGCATCCTTCTTAAATGTAATAGAGAATAACGATGATGTTATGTCATACATTGAGCTTGATGATGCGTATGTGAATGGCTTTATCAAACAGTTGATGAAATCCTCAGATCCTGTTTTAAACCTTTTAGCAAATGCCTTTAATCATCGTAAGCTATTTAAATATATAGATTTAGCAAATCATCCAAATCCAAAGACAATTGAAGAAATCAAAAATAAAATAAATGCTCATCCTAATGGCAAGTATTTTTACTTTGAAAATTCTGTTTCTGCGGTGGCATATTTACAAACAAAAAAGAGTAGGGGAACAAATGATTTGCTTGCAATCAAGATGATTTTACCAAATGGAGAAATTAAGAATTTAGATGAATATTCTCCAATTGTTCATAGCTTAGTTTCATCAAGCTATAAGCGTGTAGAACGTATTTATTATTTTGAGGATTTATATGCCTAGTGTTATTGTTGTTGAAGGACTACATGATAAGATAAGACTAGAAAGTGTATATCCGAATGCCAATATTGTTATCACAAACGGAAGTGAAATTAGCGATGATACGATAAAGCTTCTTCAAGCTTTAAGTAAAACAAATCAGATTATTATTTTTACAGACCCTGACTCTCCAGGAGAAAGAATTAGAAATCAGATTGCTTTAGCTATACCCTCCTCCTTTCATGCTTTCTTGAGAAAAAAAGATTCCATCAGCAGGAATGGGAAAAAGGTTGGTATAGAGCATGCTTCTAAAGAGTGTATTATAGAATCGTTATCCCAAGTCTATTCGAATCAGCAAGAAGAAGATACCATTACTTTGGCAGATATTTATGAGCTGGGTCTTATGGGAATGCCTAATAGTGGAGCTTTAAGAGAAAGAATAGCTGATGAGTTAAATATCGGCAGACCAAATGCAAAGACATTCTTGAAAAGAGTAAATATGCTGCAAATAAAAAAAGAGGTGCTCAAAAGTTTATGCCAAAAATTGGAAATATAGGCTTTGTTCAAAAAAGCATAAAAGAAAATCAATTTAAAATAAAAAAGAAGTTTGGACAAAACTTTTTAACAGATGCCTCTATCTTAAAAAGAATTGTGGATGCAGCTATGCTAGATAAGGATACTGCAGTAATTGAAATAGGACCTGGACTCGGAGCTTTAACGGAGCTTTTATGTGAAGCTGCTGGCTTTGTCTTGGCTTATGAAATTGATCAAGATTTAATTCCTATATTGAATCAAAACCTAAAGGAATATACAAACTATAAAATTGTGTTAGAGGATATTTTAAAGGCAGATGTTTTAAGGGATATTGCCTTATATTTTAAGGAATATAAGAAAATATATGTGGTTGCTAATCTTCCTTATTATATCACTACTCCTATTCTTTTAGGACTATTGTCCAAGAATCTTCCTATTGAAAGATATGTTATGATGATGCAGCTTGAGGTGGCAGATCGGATTTGTGGAAAGCCAAGCACAAAGGATTATAATGCTTTAAGTGTATGGATAGAATATCGAGCTAAGGCAATCAAAATATGTAAGGTTCCAAGAAGTGTATTTGTTCCTGCCCCAAATGTAGATAGTGCAGTTGTTCGATTAGATGTATACGAAGAATTGCCTATAAAGGCGTTAGATGAAGAGTTATTTTCTAAGCTATTAAGGCAATGCTTTGTCCAAAGAAGAAAGACACTTTACAATAATTTATCCTTAGCTTATGATAAGGATAAAATTAATAAAATGCTAGAGGATTTAGGTATTTCTCCAAGCGTAAGAGCAGAGGTTCTTTCTTTAGACGATTTTGTTCGAATGAGTAATTATTTAACACAAAATTAAATTCTAAATCATAACCTAAAAATAGGTGATGATAATGCAAAAGGGAGATATTGTCAGCAGACGTTCTCATAATTATGACGTTATATTTGTGATTACAGAAATAGAAGGAAATATTGCTTATTTGAGTGGATTATATATCAGGCTTGTTGCGGATAGTGAATTGTCGGATTTAGTTCCTGTAGAGGAAGGCGATTTAATCAGATATAAGGAAAGCAAGCTAGAATATGAAAAAAGCTTAATTGCTTCTTATAAAAAGAAGATAGGACATATTACAGGTAAAATTCTTCACTTAGACAGTGACCCATTTTATTTAACTAAGTGTATGAATTTATATAAGACATTAGGAATTTATGCTTATGGTGTTGAGCTAAATGAACAGCAAATGGCAGATCAAATCTTAGGATATATTCAAAAAATAAGACCAAATATTATAGTATTAACAGGACATGATTCTTATAATAATAGAGGACTTGATGATTTAAGGAATTATAAAAATACAATCAATTTTATAAGAACTATTGTACGAATTAGAAGGCAGTAT
>CAMWJY010000014.1 GCA_947174685.1 uncultured Mollicutes bacterium
CTTACTGAGGAATATTTAAATTCTTTAGGTAGTGAAATTGTCTACTATCGTGGTGTACTAACCTGGTTTGATCGTATCAATCAGTTTGGTGCGGAACGAGGAGTAAACATTGAACACTATATTATTTCTTCAGGAACAAAGGAAATCATAGATGGTAGTGCCGTTGCAAAATACTTTAAAAAGATTTATGGCTGCAAGTTCATCTATGATTCAAAAACAAAGGAAGCTATTTGGCCAGGTATGGCTATTAACTATACGCAAAAGACGCAATACATTTTTAGAATTAGTAAGGGTGCCTTAGATGAGGTTGATGAAGAAAAGCTGAATATGGAAATCACAGATGATAGAAGAGCAATCCAATATAGAAATATGATTTATATTGGAGATGGACTTACTGATATCCCTTGTATGCAGCTTTTAAAGGATAAGGGTGGTAAATCTATTGCCTTATATCAGCCACAGTATATTGATAAGGTATTACCTTTAGTAGATGATGGCAGAGTGAACTATGTATGTGCTGCCGACTATTCAACCAATTCCAACCTAGAAAAGATTGTAAAGCTTATGATTGAGAATATGTCAATGCTTGAAACCTTGAGAAATAAGGAAGAGCGTCAGCTTCAAACCTTTACTAAATTATTAGGAGATAAGAATGACAATTAATTTTTTTAATGAAGGACAGGTTCCAACAGAAGAGTATGAAGAATTGATTTCAAGAGTATTTGTCCCTATAGAAAATGATAAGGTTTTTAGTATTGTTTTTGTAGATGATGCTAAAATTCATGAAATCAATAAAACCTATCGTAATGTAGATCGAGTTACGGATGTCATTTCTTTTGCATTATGTGATGATTTGGAAAATGAGCTAGAAGATGAGCTTGGAGACATCTTCATCGACTTAGAACAGGCCTTTAGGCAGGCAAGCGATTATGGGCATTCTATTGCTAGAGAGGTTGCTTTTTTAGCAGTTCATGGCTATTTGCATTTATGTGGCTATGACCATATGACAAAGGAAGATGAAGAAATTATGTGTCAAAAACAGGAAGAAATATTGGCATCTGCTGGCTTAAATCGTTAAGGAGGAAAAAATATGGATACTATAAAAACCATGGAATTGATAAATAAGGCTCAACAGGCCAGAGGTATGGCCTATGCGCCATATTCAAAATTTAAGGTAGGTGCTGCCATTTTATTAAAGGATGGAAGCTATATCACAGGCTGTAACGTAGAAAACGTGAGCTATGGCTTGTGCAATTGTGCCGAGCGTACGGCATTATTTAAGATGGTAAGTGAAGGCTATACAAAGGATCACGTAGAGGCAATGTGTATCATTGCTAACACTGAGCTTCCTGTGAGCCCATGTGGTGCTTGCCGCCAGGTTATGGCCGAGCTTTTAAATAAGGATACCTTAGTAGTTCTTGCAACAACAACTAAAAAGTTTAAGGAAACTACAGTAGGAGAGCTTTTACCTTATGCCTTTGAGGAAATAGAAAATGCAGATTGATACTTATAAATCTGGCTTTGTTGCGGTAATAGGAAGACCAAACGTAGGTAAATCTACTCTTGTAAATGAGATGGTAGGGAAGAAGGTAGCTATCATTTCTTCTAAGCCTCAAACAACAAGAAACCGTATTTTAGGAATTCTTACTACTGAAAATTATCAGATTGCTTTTACAGATACTCCTGGTGTCCATAAAGCAAAAACAGAGCTTGGAAGAAGGATGGTTCATGCTTCCTTTGATGCTGCAAATGGTGTAGATTGCATATTATTTATGACAACACCCTTAAAACAGGTGCTTCATGGAGATGAAATCATATTAGAAAATCTAAAGAAGTCTAAGCTTCCTGTTTTTTTAGTCATCAATAAAGTTGATCAATTAAAAAAATTTAATGATATTGATTTAACGATTGCTTTGTACAAGGATTTATATCCTTTTGCTGGAGTTTATCCAATATCAGTTTTAGAAAAGAAGAATTTAGACCATTTATTAGAAGATATCGTTAAGGTGTTGCCTTTTGGTCCAAAGTATTACCCAGATGAAATGGCATCAGATCACTCCAATCATTTTTTGATTGCTGAGGCAATTCGTGAAAAAATATTAAATTTGACTGATGAGGAAATCCCTCATAGCATTGCTTGTGTAGTTGATCAAGTGGCAGTTTGTCCTACAAATCCAAGCTATAAGGATGTCTATGCAACAATCTATGTAGAGCGTGATAGTCAAAAGAAGATCATCATTGGCAAAAATGGTGCTATGATTAAACAGATTAAAGAACGTAGCTTAATGGATATTAAAAAGATACTAGATAGTAAGGTCCATTTAGAGCTTTGGGTAAAGGTAAAGAAGGACTGGAAGGATAGACCTAATGATTTGAGTAGCTTAGGATATTCTCCAGATAGCTTATAGTAGGTGATAGATTGGAAGGAATTGTTTTAAAGACAATTGATTATAAAGAAAAATCAAAGCTGGTTTATCTTTATACGAAAGCAGGATTAATCAGTGTAAAGGCATTAGATGCGAATAAGACCAAGCTTGGCTTTGTTACAACCTTAAATCAGGTTGAATTTGAGATGACCTCAGGTAAGCTTCCTACAGTTACTGAATATAGTCTAAAAAAGAGCTTCTATTCCATCTATGAGAATTTAACAAAAGTAGGAGTACTTACTCCTATATTAGATGTTATTTTTCATCTTGAAGAAGGAGTCAATCATAGTAGAATTTATTCATTTCTAATTCAAACGATAAATGAGCTTTTAGCTACAGAAGAACCCTATATGGTTTTAAGTGTTTTTTTAGTTAAGATGCTAGCAGTTTTTGGAATTAAACCTGAATTAAAGAAATGTGTCCACTGCTCTAGAACTACTCTAGTAAACTTTTCTAGCTTAGATGGAGGAGCCTTATGTGATAGCTGTTCTATATACCATGAGAAAAATTGCAATCTTTTGAATGATTTCCAGCAACTATACTATGTTAAGGACTATCAAAACCTATCCTTAAATCTTACTTATAATGAAATCTTAGACGAGATTTATCAGTATTATGCCATCCATGCAAACTTTAAATTGAAGGAGTATCATCTTTAATTTTATAAAAATAAACATTTTGAACAAGAAGGGAATTTCACTCCCTTTTTGTATATATTTAAATTTGCCTTAGTTGAAGGAAGGAGATAATCATGATTTATGATGGTATTGAATTTTTTAATGTAGAAGAAATAAATGCACAAGGTAACATTCTGCGTTTCCCAGAAGATGTAATCCAGAACCTAGGCAACTCTTTACATCAAAGAGGAAGATTTTATGGATATCGCTCCATTGGGTCAGAATTAAGATTTGTAACAGAATCTTTATTTTTTGATTTAAAGCTTAGAAGTGATAAAGAAGAATGTAAGATTTATGTTTTCTTTGGGGATTATATGTTTAAGGCATATACATTAAAGGAAGGTATAATTACGAATCTACATATTGAAATTCCAGAAAAGTTTTTAAAGCATAGGGAGAATATCAAAGAGTATACGTATCATCCAAAGCTGATACGTATTGTCATAGGATATAGTGGATATGTTTCTTATATAAGCTTGAATACATATGGAAATAGACGTCCTCCTTTAGAATCAGAGCTTCCAAAGAAAAGACTATTACTTTATGGTTCTTCAATATCTCATGGCAGTGAAGCTCTAGAATATATGAATTCTTATGCATTTATATTATCTAGACTTTTGAAAATGGATATTATCAATAAGTCTATACCAGGTTCTTGTCAGGCAGAAGAAATTATGTGTAACTATTTAAAGGAAATCCCTTGTGATTTAGCCTTCGCTGAATTTGGTGTAAATGTACTTGGACTTTATAGCTTAGAGGAATATCAAAAGCATCTCCATATGCTCCTTGATTCCTTTCAGACAAAGGAAGTATACTTTACCAGTGTTTTAGACAATGGAAATCTATTAGAACAAGATAGCTTATCTTATAAGAAGATGATGGATTTTAGAGGATATGCTGAATCAATTCAAAAGTATACCTATATTGATCCTAGAGAGCTTCTAGATGACTTTTCTAGTTTGACTGCAGATTTCTTACATCCATCTGATTATGGACAAATGAGAATTGCTATCAATTTGTATCATAAATTGAATGAAAAATAAATGAATTTCCCTTGACAAAATTTCTTACCTGCTGTAAAATTTTAGCATAAGCGATGAACTAGAGGAGTAGATACTAAAGCTTCATTTTAGAGAAGAGTCTATTTGGTGAAAGGACTCTATGAAAAGTATTGAAGGTAGCTAGGGAGCTAAATAGATGAAATAGGAGTAGTTTATTTCGTTAATCCTCTGCGTTAAAGGGAAAATGAGTGCTATAGAAATATAGAACTAGGGTGGTACCACGGAAATTTTTTCGTCCTTAGAAGAGAAATCTTTTAAGGACTTTTTTATTTTAGTAAAGGAGGGATTTGCCTTGCGAATTATTGGAGAAAAAATAAATATCAGAGATTTAAGGTTTAATGATTTAGATGCTTACTTTGAATATGGTAAGGATCCAAATGTAGGTCCCTTTGCAGGGTGGAAGCCATTTCCCTCTAAGGATATTGCCAGTCGAGTCTTAAATGGTCAAATTGTGAGTAAGGAAACCTATGCCATAGCCTTAAAGGATAAGGATATCTTGATAGGAACAATCTCCTTATATAATACAGGTATCCGTAAGTACAACAAAGCAAAATCCTTAGGATTTTCTTTAAATAGTGCCTACTGGAATCAAGGGATTATGACAGAGGCTGTGAAGCTGATGATAGCCTATGCTTTTGAAAAAACAGATTGTGAGATTTTAGAAGTAGGTCATCATACAGATAATTATCGATGTAAGCGAGTCGCCGAAAAGTGTGGGTTTAATTATGATGGAACATTATGTTCCTATAAAAAGCTATATGATGGTAGGTTAATTGATGCCTGCTTTTATTCGATGACAAAGGAAGAATATGAAAGGAAGAAGAAATATGAGTAAAGTATTAGAACCAAAATATGATTTTAAATTAGTTGAAGAAGGTAAATATGATTTCTGGCTAAAGGGAGGATTTTTCACTGCAGGTGACAAATCTAAAGAACCCTTTACCATTGTGATTCCACCACCAAATGTTACAGGAAAGCTTCATTTAGGACATGCCTGTGATACCTCTATCCAGGATGTTATTATTAGAAGAAAAAGAATGCAGGGCTATGATGCCTTGTGGCTTCCTGGTATGGACCATGCAGGTATTGCAACGCAAGCTAAGGTAGATGAAAAGCTAAAACAACAAGGAATTTCTAGATATGATATCGGTAGAGAGGAATTCTTAAAGGTTGCATGGCAGTGGAAAGCAGATTATGCTGCAACGATTCGTAAGCAATGGGCAGCATTAGGCTTAAGCTTAGATTATACTAAGGAACGTTTTACCTTAGATGAAAAGCTCAACCAAGCAGTAAATCATGTATTTATTACACTTTATAAAAAGGGCTACATCTATCAAGGGAAAAGAATTATCAACTGGGATCCAGAAGCACGTACAGCTTTATCTAATATTGAGGTAGAGCATAAAGATGTCGAAGGAGCATTTTATCATTTCAACTATCCATTTGTTGATGGAACAGGCTTTGTAACAATTGCTACTACACGTCCTGAAACAATGTTTGCAGACCAAGCGATAATGGTACATCCAGATGATGAGCGCTATAAGGATATCATTGGCAAAGAGGTTTACATTCCAGGAACCGAGATAAAAATTCCTGTCATTGCGGATTCCTATGTAGATATGGAATTTGGAACAGGCTGTGTAAAAGTTACTCCAGCTCATGACCCAAATGACTATGAGGTAGGCTTACGTCATCATTTAGATATGCCTTTATGTATGAACGATGATGGAACAATGAATGCTATGGCTGGCATTTATGAGGGAATGGACCGCTTTGCTTGTCGTGAGGCATTACTTAAGGATTTAGAAAAATCTGGATTATTTATCAAGAAGGAAAGTATTATCCACTCTGTAGGACATAGTGAAAGAACCGGTGTTGTTGTAGAGCCTAGACTATCTAAACAATGGTTTGTTAAGATGGATATTCTTGCAAAGCAGGTATTAGATAATAAGGAATATCGTTTTGTTCCTGAGCGCTTTACACAAACCCTAAATCACTGGCTAACCAATATCCAAGACTGGTGTATTTCAAGACAGCTTTGGTGGGGACACAGAATTCCTGCCTGGTATAAGGATGAAGAGGTTAAAGTTCAGGTAGAGTGTCCTGGTGACGGCTGGATACAGGATGAAGATGTTTTAGACACATGGTTCTCATCAGCTCTATGGCCATTTTCAACGCTTGGCTGGCCAGAAGAAACAGAGGATTTTAAGCGCTACTATCCAACTAGCTGTCTAGTTACTGGCTATGATATTATATTCTTCTGGGTATCTAGAATGCTATTTGAAGGAATTGAATTTACGCATAAGGCGCCATTTAAGGATATCGTTATCCATGGCTTGATTCGTGCTAAAGACGGCAGAAAGATGAGTAAGTCCTTAGGAAATGGTATTGATCCATTTGATGTGATAGCTAAGTATGGTACAGATTCCTTAAGATATTTCTTGACAACTGGTGGAGCTTTAGGTCTAGATTTGCGTTTTGATGAAACGAAAATTGAAGCCTCTTGGAATTATTTAAATAAAATTTGGAATATTACAAGATATGTATTAATGAATTTAGGAGAGGATTTCACTCCGACCGAGATAGATTCAAGTAAGCTAAATCTTGCTTCTAAATCTATATTAACTCGTCTAAATCATACGATCCATATGGTAGATTATAACTTCGATAAATATGAGCTAGGAGAAGCTGCTAAAGAGCTTTACGGTTTTGTTTGGGATGATTTTGCATCCTGGTATGTTGAGATTTCTAAGGTAGATTTAAGCAGTGGAGATAAGATGAATGAACAGATGACAAAGAATGTTTTAGTCTATGTTTTAAAAGCAATCCTAAAAATGCTTCATCCATTCTGTCCATTTATCACAGAAGAGTTATATCAGGCTCTACCTCATGAGGAAGCCTCTATTATGGTAGCACCTTGGCCTAAGGAGAATAAAAAATTCAACTTTAAGGTAGCTAAGGAAGCCTTCGATGATTTAGTAGAAATCATTACATCCATTAGAAATGAACGTGCGAAAGCCAATAAGGCACCATCTAAACCAATCAGCATCTATATTAGCTGTAAGGATCAGGATACTTTAGATAAGCTACAAGCGACCAAGAGCTATTTAACCCGCTTTACAAATCCAAAGGAGCTTATTTTAACCTTAGATGAAATTAAGGCAGAGGGGATGGTCGTTGTTGTACTTTCCTGTGCAAATCTCTATATTCCTACCTCTGATTTAGTAGATATGGAAGAGGCTAAGGCTAAACTTTTAGCTTCTAAAAAGCGTTTAGAAGGAGAACTAGCAAGATCTCGTGCTATGCTTTCTAATGAGAATTTCTTATCTAAGGCGCCTCAAGCTAAAATAGATGCTGAAAAGGCTAAGCTTAAAGACTATGAGGCTCAATATGATGAGGTATGTGCTGCCTTAGCTCAGGTCAAATTATGATAAAAAATTACGAGGAAGCCTTAGCATGGCTTTACAGCCAAAAAAAATCTCACAGGCGTGAGGATTTATCAAGGATAAAAGAATGCATAGAGCTTTTAAATATTAAAACAAACTATCCAATCCTTCATATTGCTGGAACGAATGGAAAAGGCTCTACAGCGAGCTATCTTTCAGAGATGCTTATCTTAAAGGGAAAAAAAGTAGGTTTATTTGTTTCTCCCTATGTCATTTCCTTTAATGAAAGAATTGAAGTTAATGGGAAATATATAAGTAATGAAGAGGTTTTAGCCTATACAAATGAATTAGAAGAGCTTTCAAAGTATTATCAAGAGACTTATCAGGATACAATTCCTTTCTTTGAGTTAACCTTTTTAATGGCACTTTTATATTTTGAAAAACAGAATATTGAAGTTTTAGTCTTAGAGTGTGGCTTAGGTGGACTTCTTGATGTAACAAATGCTTTAGAAAAGAAGGTAGCCATCATTACTAATATTGGCTATGACCATATGGCACAGCTAGGAAATACCTTAGAAGAAATTGCCTATCATAAGCTAGGAATAACAAGAACAGGTATTCCCTGCTTTACCGCTGTAGATGAAGTATTAATGCCTTATTTTAAAGAATATGCTAAGATGCATAATGTAGATATGCACTTTGTAAAGCCTATGATTTCTAATATTTCAATGGCTAAGGATGGTACGCATTTCACTTATGATTCTATCCCCTACAAAACGGCATTAAAAGGTCTGTATCAGGCCTACAATGCAGGTCTGGCCATTGCAGTAATGAAATATCTAGATTCTAGTTATCCTAAAGAACTCTTAGATAATGCCTTAAGAAATACAACCTGGCCAGGTAGATTTGAATACGTAGAGAAGAATATTATTCTTGACGGGGCTCATAATATTGATGGAATTAGAGCTTTATTTGAAACCTTAAAACGAGCTTATCCAAGCTCTAAAATTAAGGTCATCTTTACGGCCTTAAAGGATAAAGCCTTTCCAGAAATGCTAAAAATTTTAGATACTGTCACCCATAAATATTACTTTACAACAATTCTAGATAAAAGAGCCAGCAGTCCTTCAGATTTTACAAGCTTAACTGAAAAAAGCTATGAGGTTATAGAAGATTATAAAGAGGCTATTTCCAAGGCTATTTCTGATTTAGATGAAGAGGAGCTTTTAGTGATTACAGGCTCTCTACACTTTATTAGTGAGGCAAGAAAAGAGATATTAGAGGTGCTAAAGAAATGAATTATGATGAGCTAGTAAAAAAGTATAAGGCTTTAGGTATAGAAACCCCAACAAAGGAAATGATTAAGACTCCAGAGCAAATTGAAGGAATTAAACGTGCTGGAATCATTAATACAAAGGTGTTAGACTACGTAGAGGCAAATATCCATGCAGGAATGAGCACAGAAGAGATTGATGTGCTTGTTGCCAAAAAGACAAAGGAGCTTGGAGGTATTTGTGCACCCTTAAACTATGAAGGTTTTCCTAAGAGTGTTTGTACAAGTGTGAATGATGCTGTTTGTCATGGGATACCTGATCCGCATACAATCCTAAAAAATGGGGATATTATAAATGTGGATTGCACAACCATCTATCAAGGCTATTATGCAGATGCTTCAAGAATGTTTATGATAGGTGAGGTAGACCCCGTTGCCAAACGCTTAGTAGAGGTTTCTAAGGAATGTCTAGATTTAGCTGTAAAGAATTTAAAGCCATTTTCTAGACTTAGAGATATTGGCTATATCATAGAAAAGCACGCTAAGGAAAATGGCTTTAGTGTCGTTCATGAAATTGGTGGACATGGTGTAGGAGTTGAATTTCATGAGGATCCCTTTATTTATCATTATGGGAAGAAGAATACAGGGATGGTATTATTCCCTGGTATGGTCTTTACGATTGAACCAATGATTAATGAGGGTTCAAGGCAGGTCTTTTTAGATGCATCCAACAACTGGACAATTTATACAGATGATGGAGGCTGGTCTAGTCAATTTGAATATACTGTTTTAATCACCGAAACAGGTGTTCAAATTCTAGCACATTAAATGAATGTTGATGGATACGTTTTAGAAATTATTAAGCAAATAGAAGAAAAAGGATATGAAGCCTATCTTGCAGGAACTACAGTTTTCATGCATGCTTTAGGCAGACCAATAAAGGAGTATGATGTTATCACATCTGCTCCTTTATTTTCTTTTGGCAAAAAAGAGAAAATAGAGGGCAATACTTTACATATAGTAGAATATGAGAAGCAGGTTCATGTCACTTTTTCTCTATGTAAGGAAAATTATTATAAGAGCTGTTGCTTCAATATAGATACTCTATTATATCATTATAGACA
>CAMWJY010000015.1 GCA_947174685.1 uncultured Mollicutes bacterium
CCACCAAATACATAACCTTCTTCTTCTAATGGTAGAAGCTCAGCTGGTAATGCTAAAACATTTTCAACACTTTCTTGTGCTGCTCCATGTCCTTGTACATCATAGGTTACAGTGTATTCTTTAACATTTACCACAACAGTAAATGAAGCGCTAGGATTATCTGCCGCAGAAATTGTAATTGTTGTAGAACCTAAAGCTGGGTTACTAATATATAGCTTATTATCAACGATTGTTGCAGTACATACTCCCTCATCCTCTACAGTAGCTACTAATTCACTTGTAGAATCAGCTGGTGTAACAGTGATGTTCCAAACACCTTTTCTTGGATCAAAGCTATGTAAAATAATATCGATTGTCTCACTATCTAAAGTAATAGATTCTGCAGACTTAGCTACATCAAATGTAATTTCTTTTGATGCACTGCCAACTGTAACAGTAATTGTAACAGTTCCAATTTGATCTAAAACTGTTACTAAACCATTCTCATCAACAGTTGCGATAGTTTCATTACTAGAAGCAAATGTTGGAGAAATTGTACCTGCTGAAGGAATAGAAACCGCATGAATCTGGTATGTTGAATTTGCTTGAATGGTTAGCTTATTTTCAGTATCTAATGCATGATTATTATCATCTACAAGATTCCAATCAACAGTTTGAACACCTTCAACCTCTACTAAAGCAAGGTGAGTAATATAAGCATTGATATCCTCTTCGCCATTCCATAAACCGATTTCTAATTTTATACCATGATAACCATATCCAATAGCATTTGTATCTAAATTAAGAATTGGCGTTTCAACATAAATCCATCCATTTACCAAGTCAGCTTTAGAAGTACGAATTTGATTTCCATAAGCTGAACCTAGCTCGCCATAAGAATAACGACCATTTTCATAATGATAAGCATAGAACTTTAAATCTAGAGTTGTTCCTGAAGTCTTTCCAGCAGCCTCAGGATTTAATTTAATCCATGCAGAGAATTTATAATCTTTATTTGCAGATAACTCAGAAACTGGAACATACTTGTCAAGATGGGCTCCAGAGCTATCTTTACCACCATTACCTGCAATGCATATAGCATTTCCAAATACACTGTCTTCTTGAACACTAATACTTGCAAATGTTTTATTAGAATATGCAACACTTGTAAATCCTGAAACAGTTTCTCCTCCAGCTGCCCAAACATCATCTAAAACAAAGTTATTTAAGTTAGCGTAAGCTCCTGAACTAACCTTTACAGTTACTTCTCTTTCTACATCGCTATCATCAGTTGCTAGAGCTTTAATTGTAGCAGTACCTGCACTAAGACCTGTAAGAACACCATTTTCGATAGAAACAATTTCGTTTCCTTCAACTACCTCAAATGCTAAATCAGTATTATCTGCAGTAACAGGACTTGCTTTGAATAAATCATTTAATTTAAAGCTTTCTGCTATAGATAGATTAATATCGCCAATAATTAATGCTTGATTAATTGAAGCAACTTTAATAGGTTCATTAGCTGCTTCAATAGTAACAGCTACTGTTTTATCTTCGATCAATTCATCCACATAATCAAATTTAACAGTTACTGGTTCTTCTGTTTCTGCTAGAGCTGTAAACTTACCAGATTGTTCATTATAATCTAATTTTTCAGGATCTGAGATTATAATATTATAGTCTGGAAGAGAGGCTTCCTTATCAGCATTGTTTGCAGTTAATGTTGGTGCCATTTCAAATTCTTGTCCTACTGTTACTGATTTTGTAGAATCACAAGATGCAGTTGCACCATTATATTCCATTACATGTATATAATCCACATAAAGATCTCTTTCATATGTAGAGCCTGATGATGGGAATGTAATTTGGAATCCTGTTATCTTTCCTTGGAAATTGTCTCCAGGTAGAAAATCTGTGACATATAATAATGTATTATCTAAATACGCATATATTTTATCAGAAACATCATCATCTCCAGATTCTTTGATAACAAAGACTGCCTTGTGCCAAACCCCCTCTGTAACTTTAACAGAACGATCTTCCTTATCCTTAATTTCAACTTCGGTAGCACTACCTAGTTTATAATAAGAACTGTTTCCATTCATTCTTAAAACGTTGTAGTTTGTCCAGCTTGCTGTATTTACACCATCATCTCCATGAAATACTAATCTGAAAATTTTATTTTCAGTAGCACTCATCTTAAATTCTGTTGAAATAACAACACTCTTTCCTTCTTGATTAAATACAGAAGAATGGCTGCCATTGTCTTGGATGGATACTTTACGTTCTGTAGAGGTTGCTGCGTGATGTATATTTAAAACATCTCTTCCATCTACTTGTGCTAATTGTATTGACACTTGGTCATCTAAAGCCGTAATATTATGATTGTTGCTTCCGCCTGGTTCATCTAATGTACCATCACCATAATCGAAGTCTTCAATCAATCCTTCTGCTGCTGCATGGGTGGTTAGACCTCCCCCTATAACGCAAATGCCTAATAGCATTGCAGCACTTAAAAATAATTTTTTAAATTTCGCCATTTTTTTCATTCCTTTCTTTTTTTTATTATTTAACTGATCCAACCATGACACCCTTTTTGAAATACTTTTGGATGAATGGGAAAATTATCATAATTGGAACAATAGCGATTATAATTAATGCAAACGCTGAGACAGTACCTCGGAATAAATCTCCAGATTCTCCTGTACTCTGTAGCATTTTTTTAACTAATACTTGTAATGGATATAGCTTATCCTTTTGAAGTACCTGTTCTGCCCAGAAATAACCATTCCAACGTTCAATAGCATAGAATAATCCAACAGTAGTTATTGCTGGTCCACTTGCTGGAATATATATGCTTGTAAGCATCCTGAAGTGAGATGCCCCATCTATTTGTGCAGATTCATCAATATCTTGAGGAATTGCTGCAAAATATGTTCTTAATAAAATTACATTATAAGCGGAAAATGCAAAAGGTAATAAAATACCCAGTGGATTTTTCAATAAACCCAAGCTCTTAATGTTGCTATAGGTTGCAACCATTCCTGGTCTTAACCACATCGTAAGAACAACAATAATTGTCATAACCTTAATTACCTTTAATCCTTTTCTAGAAAGAACATAAGCACAGGTAATGCTTAAAAATAAACTAATTGCAGTACCTGCTAAAGTATAAAGAATTGTCATCCCATAAGCACGCCATATATCAGCATTTTTCAAATGTTCAGCCAAATATTCAAACGTAAATCCTTGTGGGAATAATAAAAACTTTTGATTATTCACC
The DNA here is from genome assembly GCA_947174685.1 of uncultured Mollicutes bacterium. GTDB lineage: Bacteria > Bacillota_I > Bacilli_A > Acholeplasmatales > Anaeroplasmataceae > Pelethenecus. The sequence continues at coordinate 3,263 of CAMWJY010000015.1, forward strand.
GCGGTTGAAAAAGCAATTGGGTTACTTACCGCAATAATAAAGATGTAAAGTATCGGATAAAGCATTAGTAGAGATAGAATGATTAATAATACATTATTCACAACTCCTAAAATGTTATCTAGAGTAAGTCTTTTTTTAAATTTTTGTAAATTCAAATCTAATTTCACTTTTCATCACCTACCATAACTGTGTATCTGAAACTTTTTTAGCAATCTTGTTTACTATCGTGACAAGAACTATCGCAACTACCGCATCAAATAATCCTATTGTCGCTGCTAGACCGAAATTTGGTTGTCCAACTGTTGGACTTAAGCTGACGTTATAAACATACGTGCTTATAATTTCTGATGTCGGCTTATTATATACCGTTTGTAATAATAAGACCTTTTCATATCCCATAGATAATAGCTTACCAACCTTCAATATCAATGTGATAATAATTGTTGGAGCAATTCCAGGTAATGTTACGTGGAAAATCTGTCTAAACTTTCCTGCTCCATCCATTGATGCAGCTTCGTATAAAGATGTATCTATTGCAGATAACGCTGCAAGATAAATCAAGGAATTATATCCTATCGTCTGCCATAATTCCATAATTGCATAAATCCAACGGAATGCTGCTGGATTATTTAATAGATTTGGCTTGTTCTCTGGGTTAACCAAATGTAGAGCTGCTAAGATATTTACAATCATACCTGTATCAGATTTTAAAAACTCGATAACCAGATTACAAACAACGACTGCTGAAATAAAGAACGGTAAGAAGGTCGTTGTTTGGGCAATGCCTTTTACCACCTTACTTTTGGATTCATAAATCATTATTGCTAATAGAATTGCTGCTGGAAACCCAATTACCAATACAAGCAAATTTAAAAGCAACGTATTTCCTAATAACTTAAAGAAATTGTCTGCCGAAAAGAAAGTTGCATAATTTTGAAAGCCAATAAATTTACTTCCAAACACTCCTTTATCTATACTATAGTCTTGAAAGGACATGAGTACATTAGAAACAAATGGAATAAAAACAAAGATGATCATCCAAACCAATGCTGGTACAAATAATAAATAAATTTGCCAGTTATATTTGAAATATTTCTTAAACTTATCATTGAATAAGTTTGCTTTTGATTTTTTTTCTTTTGTCTCCTTAACTTCCTCAGGCTGTATTACTTCATTATTTTCTAAGATTTCTACTTCCATATTTCCCCTCCTACCAATATGAATTCCATTTCTTATATAATCTTATTAAAAGCTCAACGAAGAAATAATCCCCAAAAATTACATATTCGTCGATACCTAAGCCGCCATGATAAAAATAAACACCGCTTTTTAGAATGCCTTCTAAATTATCTCCTAAATAATTCTCTGATAAAGACTTCGCTATATATAAGCTTGCATTTTTATACTGCTCTTTTGTATCATCCTCTTCATCAAGTATCTCTGAAAGCTCTAATAGTCCAATTGCCGCAATAGCTGCTGCACTTGAATCTCTTTGATCCTTTTCTCCTAAGAAAATTAGATCCCAGTTACAGACAAAATCTGTAGGCAACCGATTTAAGAAATAATTCGCTAAGCATTTCGCCTTATCTACAAATTCTAAATCCTTAGTGTAACGATAGGAAATTGGGAAGCCCATAATTCCCCAAGCTTGTCCTCTAGCCCAGCAGGAATCATCAGAATAGCCTTGATGAGTCGATCCAAATCTAGGTTCACCTGTTTCTGTATCCATATGGAAAGTATGGAATGTTGAGGCATCTTCTCTGATAATATACTTGCCTGCAGTTTTTGCATGATTATAAGCCATACGGTAAAATTCATTATCCGTTTTGTATTCATTTGCAAAATACAAAAGTGGAATATTTAGATTACAATCAATAATCATTCGACCTCTTTGGTTTTCATCACTCATATCTCCCCAAGCTTGTAAAATCTTGGCCTTATCAATGTAGCGCTTAGATAAGAGTTCAGCCGCCATAAGAGATGTTTCTAAAGCCCGTTTTGAACCAGTTATTTTATAATCAGCTACCGTAGATAAGCTATAGAGGAATCCTAAATCATGATGATTTAAGCCTGCTTCTGTTTCGTCTTTGTTATAATAGTTGTCTATCCTTTGACGGAAGGATTCTGAATGCTTTTGAGCTTCTATTTTGTACTTCTCATCATTTGTATACTCATAGACCAACCACAGAATTCCTGTCCAAAAGGATGTTGTCCAAATGCTTTCGTTATTGCTGCTATCCCATTTCAAATTCCCAACCGAGTCATACACATATCCTTTGCTGCAGGCCCTAGGAAAAGAATCATCATGGAATTTAAGAAGCATATGGTCTACAATTTTTACAACCTTGTCCAAAACGACTTTAATATCTTCTTTAGTAAATTTGGGGCAAACCTTAAACTCTTCTCTTTGAATTTGTTCTAAATTAACCTTTTTCATTTTTCTCTCCTTTCTTCAATTTTTTATTTCATAGCCCCACGCCTCAAATTGTGTGAGAGCCGGAAAATCAGATAATTCTTCTCCCTTGATTAAATTCTTTAAAACAATTGTTCTAACTTTTTTGCTTTCAAAACATAAGGACTGTCTTTCTGAAGTTTTGTTCAACTTCATCACTAGCTCACTGCCATCGGAAAAGCTTAATGTAGCAGACTTCCAATAATTGTCATGTGGAAAGTCAGCTCTAAGAGTGAGAACAATTTCATCAATAAGAACTTCTCTACCAAAATCCATTTTAAATTCTGCATTCGGATTTTTATTAATCCCCCAGCTTTGATAAGGGAAGCTACCATGAGATTCGTTATAGAAATAACCGTCTATTGCATTTCTACTTGCAAATACACATTCATTCCTCGTTTCTACATTTGCAGAGGAATGAGGAAAGAAGCTCTCGTTCTCGTGCTGATCATATGGATTAAAAGCAAGATTTCTTCTTTGATAAATTTCCTCTTCTGTTGCCTCTGAAACTGTAAGTATATGACAATCTCCATAAAAAGATTTTGGAGAATAATTTTTCCTTTGACTTTTGATAGGGAAATGATAAATAAAACAATTGTTTGGAACATAGACAATAGATTCAAACATCGTATCATCTAAACGAATCTTATAAAATCCACCCTTTTTATCAAAATCAACGATTAGCCAATCACCATCCTGATATTCAAAATTATAAATACAGCATAGACTTTCTTGAGTAGGACTTATGAACAATTCATTATTCTGTCCATTGACAATTTTTAGTTTCATCATATGTATCATTCCTTTTCAAAATTAGAAAGCGCTTTCTAAAAATGGGCGCACTTCCCCCTTTTATAGTATGATTATATCATACACATTGGAGTGTATCAACAGTTTTTTTGATTTTTTTGAAGATTTACTCCAAAATTTACATTTTTTGGTAAAAAAAAGACCCTTAAAGGGCCTTAAATTAACTTTTTATAAATATCTTGTACAATATTTTGGAGTTTCTCAAGATTCTTTTCTATTTCACTAGCCAGTTTAAGCTGTGTTTTGGTACGGACTAGATTATGATCTGGATACTTAGTTGCGAAATAAGTATCACCAGATAAATAATCTGTTAAGAATCTCATACCACATTCTGTAGTTAGTAAATATGCACTATATGGCAATAGCTCAAGTTCTCTTGGAGTTATACTTTTATATACTGCTTCACAATAGCCTTCTGCATAAGCCTTGAATAATTCAACATCAAAATGAACCTTGTTTAAATCCTTTTCATCTTCTGCTGCAGTAGAAGCCCCAAAGCGAATAGAATCTCCAAAATCGTATAGCATAGATCCAGGCATAATCGTATCTAAATCAATAACTGCACGAGCCTGATTTGTTTTTTCATCCATCAAAATATTATTTAGCTTTGTATCGTTATGTGTCACACGTAAAGGAATACTTCCATCTCTTAGTCCTTCTACCACTTTAGATAATGTATCTTTATGTGCTAATATAAATTCTATTTCTTCTTTGCAATCCTTAGCACGATTGAATTTATCTTGTTTCAAAGCTACTTCAAAATCTAAATATCTTTTAGGAGTATTATGAAAGTTCGGAATCGTTTCTGTAAGTAAAGAGGCATCAAAGCTAGCTAAATAGTTTTGAAATTCACCAAAGGCCTTGCCAGAATTACAGAAAATTTCTTTGTCTGTAACCTTTTGATAGGTTATTGTATTTTCGATAAAATCATAGATTCTAAAACATTCCATTTTTCCATCTTTATTTCTTTTCAAAAAAGGAGCCTTAGATTTTGTAGGAACAACATGGAGAGTTTCAATGCCTTTAGCCTCTAACTCCTCTGTTACATAACAAATGTTTTTCATTAAGCTATCTGGATTTGCAAAAACATTTGTATTCATTTTTTGCATAATATAGCGTTTCTTATTTGTTGTAACTAAAAGAGTAAGATTAATATGTCCTTCTCCATAAGGACATATCTCTAGGACCTCTCCATCTAGCTCAAAGGCTTCTGCAGCATCCTTAAATTCCTTGATATAATCCATCTTTTATATATCCTCCAATTGCTTCTTTTATCTCTGCCAAATCCTCGCGATAGGTGATGCCATACCACTTGTCTGGATTTGTAAAAACTTTCACAGTTGCACAACCATTATAAATGGTGTTGGAAATTACGGTTGGAATAAAAAATTCATCCTTTTCTAAGTTTGCGGTTTTTAAAAATGCTTGATAATCTTTGATAATGTACTCAAAAATATCTGGTGTTAACCCCCAAAGATTCATAGATACAGGAGTCTCCTTCGGTAGAACACCATTTTCTCCACCTAAGACATAGCTACAATCTGAATTGATTTTTGTATATTCTGTAACTTTCTTTAGATAGCCACCTTCAACCTCACAAACTCCTCTTGATACTGTTCCATTCATACTTAATGTATTTGCAAGTCTATAGGCGGTCATTGCATACTCTCCACGCTTAGCTGTAGATAAATGCTTTCCTATCTCAAAAAATGCATTTTGTCCATAATAGTCATCTGCATTAATAATTGCGAAAGGCTCCTTAACTACATTTCTACAGCAATAGATTGCGTGTCCTGTACCAAATGGTTTTGTTCTTCCAGCAGGAAGATCATCCATTGTTTGATAAACATATTCTACAGGAATTGTTTTAGAAATACGATTTCCTACAAGCTGTTTAAAATCCTCCGCCATATCCTCACGTATAATAAATATGACTTTCCCAAAGCCAGCCTTCTTTGCATCGTAAACCGAAAAATCTAAAATTCCCTTTCCGTCTTCCGTTATAGGTTCTGCTTGTTTTAATCCTCCAAAACGACTGCCCATTCCTGCAGCCATAACAACTAAAGTTGGTTTCATTTTCTTGCACTCCTTTGTCCTTCATAGGTTTTCTTAATATAATTATAACAAAAAACTTTTGAAATAAAAGCCCTATTTTTTTATAAAATGTGGAGTGTTTTTACAATTTCATCCCTCACATAGAGATATATCTCTATGTGCCAAAAAAATCTTTTTTTGTTTTTTCAAAAGAAAAACCTCTTAGATTATCACTAAGAGGCATTTTTATTAATTTTCATATCCGTTAGGATTATTTTTCTGCCAGTTCCAAGCATCTCTTGCCATTTCAGCAATGCTATACTTTGCTTTAAAGCCCAATTCTTTAAAGGCTTTATCTGGAGATGCATAACATGCAGGAATATCACCAGGGCGTCTAGGCTTAATTGCATATGGAATTTTCTTTCCAACAGCCTTTTCCATTGCGTGTAATACTTCTAAAACACTATATCCGTTTCCTGTTCCTAAATTATATGTAACTAGTCCACAGCCAGTAAATAACTTCTTTAATGCCAAAATATGACCTTCTGCCAAATCACATACATGAATATAATCTCTAACACCTGTTCCATCAGGAGTTGGATAATCATTTCCGAACACACCTAATTCCTTTAGTTTTCCGACTGCAACCTGGGTGATATATGGTACAAGGTTGTTTGGAATTCCATTAGGGTTTTCTCCAATAAAGCCTGATGGATGTGCTCCAATTGGATTAAAATATCTTAATAATGCAATATTGAAGCTTGGATTGGCTTTAGATAAGTCTCTTAGCATATCTTCTATCATAAGCTTTGTTCTTCCATATGGATTGGACACATGCAAATCAAAGTCTTCATAAATTGGTACGCTCTTTGGATCTCCATAAACTGTTGCTGAAGAGGAGAATACCAAATTGAATACTTCATACTTACGCATTAAATTTAAAAGATTTAATGTAGAAATCAAGTTGTTTTCATAATACATCAATGGTAATGCAACAGATTCTCCTACTGCCTTTAAACCAGCAAAATGAATTACTGCGTCAATATGATTTTCTTTAAAGATTTTTTCAAAATCCTCCATATTACAACAATCATATGGATATAGCTTCACATTCTTTCCTGCAAGCTGTTCTACTCTTTTAATAGATTCCTTTGAGGAATTAACAAAGTTGTCGATGACGATAACATCATAATTTTTTTCTAATAATGCTAAAACTGTATGGGAACCGATATAACCTGCTCCACCTGTAACTAATATTGTTTTCATAATTTCACCTCGGAATTGAATTTTATCACAAACCATTTTCTTATGCAACACTTATTTTTTTTATAAGGTGTATGGATAGAAAGAAGAATATACC
>CAMWJY010000016.1 GCA_947174685.1 uncultured Mollicutes bacterium
AGGTATATCAAGAAGCATTAAGGAAATTAAGAGAAGTACTAGAGTAAGGAAGGGACTATCAATATTAGTCCCAAACCTCATCTAAAAATTTTTTAAAACAACTAGATATTCCTAATTCTTCAATAATATGCTTTTGTGTATAGCATGGATAATCTAGCATATCCTTGACTAAGATTTTGTAGCCTTTCATATACCATATTTGATGTGTAAAAATATGCTTTTTATCTTGGAGTTGTTCAGCATTTTTTACAGAAAATCCTAAATTTTCTACATACTCTATGGCTTCATTAGAGGTTACGAATTTATTGATTAATAAGGGTGCTGGCAAGCCTTGTAATAAATCTTTTTCTTTAGGTATTAGAATACAACACTTACCATCTGTTATAAACAGACAAGTATATTCTAATATCTTTTTTTCTTTTTGTATAGATTTAACTGGAAAGGAAAGAGGTTTTCCCTTTTGATATGCCTTGCAATTGTTTTTTAATGGACAAGCATCACATTTTGTAATTTTTGGCATACAAATAGTAGCTCCAAGCTCCATAAGACTTTCGTTAAAGGCTCCTGCTTCATCAGGCATTATCTTCTCAATTTCTTCCTTAAAATAAAGTTTTGTTTTCTCTAAAGAAATATCCAAGGAAGAGGCAGTATAACGAGATAGGACACGTAATACATTTCCATCTACGGCAGCATATTTTAAATGATATCCTATAGATAATATAGCACCACAGGTATAGGGACCTACTCCTGAAAGCTTTATAGCTTGTTCATATGCTTTTGGAAATATGCCTTTATATTTTTCTACAACCTCTATAGCACATTTTTTCAAATTCCTCGCTCTAGAATAATATCCTAGTCCCTCCCATAGCTTCATAAGCTTTCCATCAGGGCATCTTGCAAGACTTTCAAAATCAGGTAATGCTTCAATAAATCTTTTGTAGTAGGAACGTACTGTCTCAACTCTTGTCTGTTGTAGCATTACCTCGCTGACTAGAATTGTATAAGGCGTTCTATTTTTACGCCAGTCCAAATCTCTTTTATTTTCTTTAAACCATTCTAATAATGGTGTGACAATTTCAATCATGATAATTACCTCGAATCTAATTATAGCATTTTCCTTATGAAAAGAAAATGAAAAAACTTTAGAGCTCTTGGAAATTAAAGTTAAATCAGTTATAATGGTATTGAAAGTGGTGAATCGTATGAAAAAATTAATATTATTTTTAATACTTTGCGTTATGAGTATTACATTCTTAGGCTGTACCCAATCTAAAGCCTATGATGTTATGTTTGATATAAATGGTCATGGTGTTCAGCCAGAAGGCTTAACTGATATAACAGAATTACCAAAATTACCTAGTTTGGAAGAAGAAGGATATCATTTTGCAGGTTGGTATTTTGATGAAACATTTCAAATGGTGGCAGAAGAAGGAATAGTAATTACTGAAGATAAGACATTGTATGCTCTTTGGGAAAAGCTATATTCTGTTGAATTTGAAACGAATGGTCATGGGGCAAAACCAGATACGATAAAAAATCTTTCTACACTTCCTAAATTAACCGATTTAGAGGAGGAAGGATTTCTCTTCCTAGGCTGGTATTTGGATAAGGAACTTACCAAAAAAGCAACTGAGGGAACACTATTGCATGAAGATATAAAACTTTATGCGAAGTGGGAAGAAATTATAAAAACATATGAAGTGAGCTTTGAGAATAATGGCTTTGGTAGTGTACCAGAAAAGCTAACTAAGGTCACACAACTTCCTGGTGTTCTTCCTAATTTATCAGAGGAAGGCTACCAGTTTGAAGGCTGGTTTTTAGATGAAGCATTGGAAACACCTGCTACTCCAAAGATGGTCTTAGAAAAAGATACAACTCTTTATGCGAAGTGGACAAAGCTATATAATATCAAATTTGAAGCATTTGGTCACGGAGATGGAGTTGAAGAAATAAAGAATGTTTTATCTTTACCTAAAGAATTACCTGTTCTGGAAGAGGAAGGTTATCAGTTTGAAGGCTGGTTTCTAGATGAAAAATTTACTCTATCAGCAAAACCAGAAGAGGAAATTTTGAAGGATGTAACACTTTATGCAAAATGGACAAAACTATATCATATCAGTTTTGAAACATACGCTTATGGAGATGCAGTGGAAGAGATAAAGAATATTTTATCTATACCTAAGGAATTACCTGTTCTTGAAGAAGAAAGCTATGAGTTTGCAGGCTGGTTTTTAGATGAGGATTTTTCTATTCCTGCTGTGCCAGGTACTCCTTTAGAAGAAGATACTACTTTATATGCTAGATGGGAACTTGAAGGCTATAAGTATATTAATGTGTTGGATGAGGCAACGAAGAAGAATCTATCTGTAGATGGATATGCTCAATATGGCATTACTGATTTTACAGAGTATTGGAATACTGCAGCCTATAGAAGAGTGTCTACACCATTAGAATTTTTAACGGCTTTAGTGGATGCAAAATATGATTACACAAATACCTGGAATGAAGAAAACAAAACGGTTGAACAGACATTGAATAAGGCAGGTAGTGTTCATGTAATAGAAATAATGAATGACTTAAATTTAGGATATTTTAAATTAGGTGCTCAGGAAAAGGCTACAAACCTGGTGACAGATTTTGCAAGTAAAATGAATAATTTAAGTCCATATCTTTGTATGTCAGATATGTTAAAGGAAAATGGTATCTCACAGATTAAGGTAGAAAACACATCCAATTTACTCATTTATTCAAAATCTGGTGTGAAAATAACACACTGCGGCTTTAAGCTTACGAGTGATACAAATGTTGTATTTAGAAATTTAAGCTTTGATGAGCTATGGCAATGGGAGGATGCACCTGTAAATACATCCTCAAAGATTGGAGATTATGACTGGTTTGGCTGGGCATATTTCAAAATTGCTTTCTGTGGATTTATCTGGATAGACCATTGTACCTTTGGTAAATCCTATGATGGACAGATAGATTATTCTAACCCGGTATATAATGCTAATGCAGGTACTGCCTTTAGAGCTCCATATGGGGCAACAGGAGAAAATGGTCTACATATTTCTTGGTGTCAGTTTAATAGTGGCAGTGATGATAAGGATGGTTACCTATATAAAATGATGGCTCAAATTGAGGCAGAATACCAGGAAGGAAAGAAGAATTATCTATATTATAATGCATTAAGAGATGCCAATATCAGCTTTGAGGATATCTTATATGGTATTGCAATTCCACAAAAGAAGGGCTTCCTTTTGGGTGATGATGCAAAGTTTTCTGGATCCTATGAAAATGCAGATGATTATAATTTCAACCTAAAGCTAAAGGTATCCTTCTCTAACTGTATATTTAAAAATATAGAGGATAGATTACCTAAGCTTAGAGGTGGAAATGCATACTTATATAACTGTCTTGTAGATAGTAGCCAGTATTATACATATCGTGCAAAGCTTACCTCACAAGGCGCTAAAACTGTTGTTACAAGAGTAAAGAGTGACTGGAAGTGTGCTCTTGTAAGTCAGGGAATTGTCTGTGGAAATGGTGGAAGTGTAAAAGCAGAAAATACTATATTTAGAGGAATAGATACTTTATTAAAGCACAATGATACCAAGAATGTTTCACCTTATGTAGATGGAGGCTTTGAGTTAACAAACTGTAGCTATCAAAAAGGGACGACAGATTCTATATATATTGGGTCTTCAAGTGATACCAATACTAAATTTGTTTCTAGTATTCCATCTAAATTGAACACAAATAATTTCTCTTGGAAGACAGAAAACAATCAGCCTCCATTCCAAATCACATCCATTACATTAGAAGACTTAGAACAGGTTCTAAACGCTTATTGTGGAATTTCAAATGAAATAGCATATATGCTATTAAAATGTAAATACGAATAAAAATAAAACATAAAAAACACCTCAAACCAGATGTGTAGAAATACAAGAAAGGTTTGAGGTTTTTATTTTGCACGCTGATTAATCATTTCTTAGGCTTTTTTTCTTATCCAAAAGAAATAGTCAATAATTGTAAAATAATCCAACAGAAGAATATTTTCTTCTTTTATTTTTGACAAATTTGAACAATTTTCGCAAAATCACTTTACAATACAAGCGTTTTCAGTTATACTATGTATGAAAAGAAGAACGTCGTTCTTGATTGCGAACGATAGAAAGATGAGGTGCGAATATGAAAAAGTTTCTTTTCTTAATGTTTAGTCTTTTATGCTTAGTAGCAGTTACTAGCTGTAAAAGGCCTCAAACAACAGAACCTCCAGTACAAGAAGTTCAAAAGATAGTAGTTACTTTTGATTCTAAAGGAGGAAGTATTGTTAAATCGGTAGAAATTGAAAAAGGATCTAAAGTTGCAAAGCCTACAGATCCAACAAGAGAGGGGTATACCTTCGCTGGTTGGTTTACCACTGAAAATTGTAGTGATGGTACAGAGTTTAACTTTGATACTAAATTAGAAGTAGCAACAAAATTATATGCAAAATGGGATGAGGAAGTTGTTATTCCTCCTAAACCTACAGCTGAAGCTGTTTCTATTGAAATAAAGAAGCAACCTGATAAAACAGAATATATTGAAGGTGAGCTTTTTGATAAGACAGGTATGGTTGTAGAGGTTACATTTGATGATGGTTCCAAAAAGGAAGTTACAGATTATGAACTTATGCCAAATGGTGAAGTTGCTTTAGGCTTAGAAATGTTCTGTGTAATGTATGGTGATTTAGATGCATATGGATCTATCACTGTTGTTGCAAAAAAGCTTACAAGCGTTGAAGTTAATACTTTACCAACAAAGACTAATTATAAGAACTATGAAACCTTTGATCCAACTGGTCTTGTATTAAAGGTTAACTATGATAATGGTAAATTTGATTTGGTTAATACTGACCAAATCAAATGGAATCGTGATATTTTATTAAATGCAACAGATTCAACAACAGTTACTTATAAGGGAATAGAGGTTAGTGTTCCTATTTCTGTTACAAAGGTAGCATTCTATGGTATACCTAATGAAAAAGAAAGTGTTTATGTTGATGCAAAGGCTGTATATGATCAATTAACTCCTTTAAATGGTATTGATGGAACTCAAATCAATAAAACATCTACATTTGGTGAAATTCAAGTTGTTGCATCCCCAGGAAGAATCATGCAATGGGAAGGCGTTAATTTACCAGACGCTAAGTACAATGTTCATGCATTTGATCATGATTTCAATGGTATGTTAAAATTTGGTGGAGCAACTTCTGTTGATGGAAGATTTATCATTGTTACACCTACTGAAGATGCTACATTGATGATTTATGCTTCAAGACCTACTGCAGGCGAAGCTAACTTCTTGATTTATGATAATTATAATGAAACAACAATTCCAGATGATGCAAAGCAAGTTATTAAATTAGATCTTGTAACAGAATGTATTATTCCAGTATATGCTGGCGAAAGCTATTATATTACAGTAGATGCTAATGCCTTTATAAAAGGAATGGCACTTGTTTATAATCCAACTTATTATGAGGTTTCTGAATTCAATATTGATGCTGCAAATGTAGCTAAGGATTTTGCAGTTGGACAGAAATTTAACTCTGATGGATTAGCTGCAGCTATTAAATATGGAGATAATTTGACTGCTACATTGAATTCTAACCAATTTGAAGTAGTTTCACCTGATATGACTACTGCAGGAGTTAAGAAAGTAAAAGTAAATTATCAAGGCTTTTTTGAAAAAGAATATGAAGTTACAGTTCATGAATTAACAGGAATCGAAGTAACTAAGCTTCCAACAAAGGCAGAATACTTTGCAGGTGAAAGCTTAGAGGTAGAAGGTTTAGTTGTTTCTGCAGTTGCAGGAAACATTAAGTATCCTATTTCAGATTATAAGATTTCTAAAACAAAAGATTTAGCAGTTGATGATGAGATTAAGATTAGCTGGAATGATTTCGAGGTAAATTTGGAAATCGTAATTAAGGAAAATCCAATTAAAGGAATTCGTGTTAAAACAGCTCCTACTAAGGTTTCATATAAGTCTGGTGAGGAATTTGATCCAACTGGTTTAGTATTAGAAGTTGTTTATGAAGATAGTGCAGCTGCTTTAGAAAACTTAGATGATGTAAAATTCAATAAGGGTGTATTTGCAGTTGGTGATACAGTTGTAGTAGCATCTTGGGGTATTTTTGAATGTGAAATTGAAGTTGAAGTTGTACAAGTAGATTGGTATGAAAAAGATGATACAGTTTACGTAAGTGCAACAAATCTATTAGAAGCTTTCGGAATTGCCGTTAATGATAAGACACCTGCAAGTGCTAACATTGCTGCAGGAAGTAAAGCTGATTTTGATGTACTTCATCTTGAAGCTACTAACAAGGCTTTCCAATATGAAAGAATTACTACAGAATATGAATATGACGGTCATACATATACTGGTGTATTTAAAACTGGTGGTGCATTTGGTAGTGCATCTGCTGTAGATCGTGTTATGTCTGTTACACCAGCAAAGGATGGAGTTTTCACATTCTATTGTACAGCTGCTTCAGGAGTAAATTTATTCTTACTTGACAAGTCAGTAAATCCAGATGCAAATGATTCAACTACATATATTGCTAAATATGATGGATTTACATCAACATCTAATTGGGTAACAGTTACTTTTGAATTAGAAGCAGGTAAAACATATTATTTCTGGTTCACAGGACAATGCTTTATCCGTGGTATGAATTTAAGCTATGGTAAGGTTCGTACTATTGTTGAAGAATTAGTATTAGATACAACTGATGTTAAGACTTCATTTGAAGCAGAAGAGGAGTTTGTATCTGAAAACTTAAAGGTAAGTGTTCGTTGTGCTGACGGAGGTACTTATGAGCTAAGTGCTAATGAGTATACAATTACAGCTCCAAATATGAATGAAGTAGGACCTAAAATAGTAGAAGTTAAATTTGGTGAGGTTACCGTTAAAACCTACGAAATAATTATTTCAGCAAAAGTTGAGGTTTCTGAACTTATTATCGATGCAGAAAATGTAGTTAAGGATTTTGCAGTTGGACAAGAATTCAACTCTAATGGATTAGTTGCATCTTTAAAATATGAAGATGATTCAACTGCTACATTGGATGATGACAAATATGTAGTAGTTAAACCTGATATGACCACTGCAGGTGTTAAGACAGTTGTTGTAAAATATCAAGACATTTTTGAAAAAGAATATGAAATTACAGTTCATGAATTAACTGGAATTGAAGTAACTCAGCTTCCAGCAAAGGCAGAATACTTTGCAGGTGAAAGCTTAGAGGTAGAAGGCTTAGTTGTATCTGCAGTTGCAGGAGAAATTAAGTATGCTATTACAGATTATGAAATTTCTAAAACAGAAGCTTTAGCAGTTGGTGATGAAATTAAGATTAGCTGGAATGATTTCGAGGCAACTTTAGAAATCGTAATCAAGCAAAATCCAATTACGGGAATTCGTGTAAAAATAGCTCCTACTAAAACATCATATGGTTCTGGAGAAGAATTTGATCCTGCAGGATTAGTATTGGAAGTTCTTTATGATGGTAGCAATCCAGAAGATTTAGAAAGCTTAGATGAAGTAACATTCAGCAAGGGTGTACTTGCAGTTGGTGATACAGCTGTAGTTGCATCTTGGGGAATCTTTGAATGCAGTATAGAGATTTCTGTTGTACAAGTGGATTGGTATGAAAAGAATGATACAACATATATTAAGGCAACAGATATTTTAAAAGCATATGGTCAAACAGATGAATCTGCATGGACTACTTCAGGAACAGGAAATTTCCCTAAAGCAGAGGCAACAATTAATGAATTCCATTTTAATTGTACAGGTAATGTATTCCAATATCAGGACATCAATACAGAGTTTGCAGATTATGATAGTTATACTTATGTAGGCTGCTTTAGAACAGGTGCGACTCAGGCAAAAAGATATGTTTCTATTACTCCTACTCAGGATGGAACATTAACTTTATATGCTGGATCAGCAGCTGGAAATGCTGTATATTTGGTAAAATCTTTAACAGCGCCTACTGCAGGAGATGAAGCGACATATGTTGCAGTATTTAATGATTTTTCAGGTAATAGTAATTATAAGACAATTACATTCGAAGTAGAAGCAGATCAAACCTATTATTTATGGTTTACAAACCAAGCATACATTCGTGGTATGAATTTAAGCTATAAGCTTCGTACCATTGTTGAAGAATTAGTATTAGATACAGAAGATGTTAAGACTTCATTTGAAGTAGGAGAAGAGTTTGTATCTGAAAACCTAAAGGTAAGTGTTCGTTGTGCTGATGGAAATACTTATGAGTTAAGTGCTGATGAGTATGAAGTTATAGCTCCAGATATGAGTGAAGCAGGACCTAAAACAGTAGAAGTTAAATTTGGGGAGATTACAGTTAAAACCTACGAAATAGTTATTGCATAAATGAAATTTTTACAAATTTCACTATAATATCAGGTTGATTTATGTTATAATATTAAATATCTTGACGAAAAAAATGATTTGCTGTAATTAATTCGGGGAGGACTATTTATGAACAAAATGATAAAACGTAGTATTGAGGTTTTAGAATATGCTGCAAACCATCAGGAGGGTTTCAGAATTTCTGATGTTATGCATGATTTAAGTATTCCAAAATCATCTGCATTTGATATTATCTATACACTTATAGACAGCGAAATGCTAGAAGTGAAAAGTGAAAGGCTCAAGACCTTTGCTTTAGGACCAAAAACCTACGATATAGGATATCAATATATTAAAGATACGAATATTATCGATATTGCAACGCCTATATTAAAAAAACTAGGGGATTCACTTGATAAAACAGTTTTTATGGGTAAATATGATAATGATGAAGTTTTATATGTTTTTAAATATCAACCACCTACAGCAATCTTAAATCATTGTTCAGTGAACACAAGAGCAGATTTGTTTTGTACAGCTTTAGGTAAAGCTATGCTTGCCTATCGTGTCGATGACTTTGATTTTAGTAAAATACAGTTCAAAAAATTTACAGAAAAAACCATTCTAACTGTAGCAGATTTACAAAAAAATCTTGCTACAGTTAGAAAGAATGGTTATGCTGTAGATGATCGTGAGATTAAGGACTATATGATTTGTGTTTCAGCGCCTATTTTTGATGCGAATGGTGTTTCCAATTATGCAATCAGTACATCTTCCTTATATGAGGATGTAGATATTGAAAATACAGCGAAAAAAATTGTAGAAGCTGCAAATACTATTACTAGAAAAAGTAAATATTTAATTAAGTAGCATTAAATTAAACTAATGTCAAAGCATTAGTTTTTCTTTAAAGGGATAACGTGAACGACGTTTCCGATGACGAACAACCGAGGTGATAGAATGAATTACAAGATGTATAGAAGACTGGATTTATTTGTGTTTTTGATATTGATGACATTTTCATCAATAATTTCCCTATTTCTTTTTTCCAATAAATCCTTTCAGTTTTATTTTTCCTTTACAGTACTTGTTTTATTCATCACCTTAGTTCGTTGGAATTATTTGGGACTGGCTCCCTATATCCTATCACAGGCAATACTAAGTATATTTCAAATCTGTTTCTTTCATACAGAAGTAGCATTTACTTTAGTTGCGAATATCGGAGGTGCATTATTCCTATTCGTTATTCCATTGGTATTAACAAAATATAAGAAAGCAGTAAGGAAAAATCCCCTTATCCTAAGCCTTATGTTACTCTTGACCTATATTTTAATAGGATTAGGAAAGGGGATTGCCTTGCTATTTGTAGGTGATTTCCATTTCTTTGCAAATGTTATATTTTATATTTTCAATCAGGAAATATATTCAATTGTTATTAGTTTAATAT
>CAMWJY010000017.1 GCA_947174685.1 uncultured Mollicutes bacterium
ACAAGGCTATTCGTCGGAAGCGTCAGATGTGTATAAGATAAATGGAATACATAGAAGAACGAAAAAGAGCTTATAAAATGACTAACTATCGCAGAAGATATCCTCTTCATTATGCAATTTATATGGATGATTCGAAGCTTATAGAAAAGGCTATGACCTTAAAGAATGTCAATATGATGGATTCTTATCAATTTACTCCTTTAAAGTTAGCTACGCTTTATCACAATAAACAAGCAATAGATGGTATTAAGGCATTAGGTAGACTTGCAAAAATTGCAACACTAGAAACAAAATGATAGACAATTTTAAAAGAATATGGTAAAATATTTTTGTTATATTTGAATCATAGAGGTAGCAATGTAAATGAGTAATCTATGGAGAAGGCATTCTGTGAAGTAGAGGAAAGGTAACCATTGCCGAATAGAAATTCTAGGCGTAGAATTTTTATGGGGATATAGGAAATACTTATATCACTCCTACATAATTTTATGTAGAGGCGCTAGAATAAATAAAACCTTAAGCGCTCTAAGCGCTTATTTTTATTAGTGAGGTATTTTATGAACTATCAAAAGCTAAAAGAAAAATATGGAACTCCCTTATATATCTATAATGTAGATGTAATGAAGGAAAATATCATACAATATCAAAACAATTTTAAATCGAATCAGTTTGAAACAGAAATTATTTATGCATCTAAGGCATTTAATATTAAGGCTATGCTTAGACTTCTTATGCGATATGGCTTATCCTTAGATGTAGTTTCCTTAGGAGAACTCTATACAGCGAAAAAGGTAGGCTTTCCTATGCAGAAAATCTATTTTCATGGAAATAATAAAAGCGAAGAAGAATTGAGATATGCCATTTCAGAAGAGGTTGGCATTATTGTTGTAGACAATTTAATGGAGCTAAAGCTTCTTGATGAGCTTGCTAAAGGATTAAAAAAGAAGATAAATATTTACATTCGTCTAAATGTAGGTGTAGAGGCACACACTCATAAATACATTGTAACAGCCCATGTGGATTCTAAGTTTGGTGTAATGTATGATGGAAAAGAGTATAGGGAAATGCTAGAGGTGCTTCAAAACTCTCCCTATATCAAGCTTCAAGGCTTTCATTCTCATATAGGTTCTCAGATCTTTGATTTAGCTCCTTATGATGCGGTTATAGAAAAGCTTGTAAAGATGATCAAGGACTTTGATCGACCTTTAGGCATCAACTTAGGTGGTGGCTTTGGGGTAAGCTATACAGATGCTGACCATCCAATTCCTTTTGATGTCGTATCTAAGCATTTGATTCAAACGATGGAAGCTGAGCTTAAGAATCAGAACGTAAGACTTCATAAGCTTTCTATTGAGCCTGGCAGGAGTATTGTTGCCGAGGCAGGACAAACCTTATATACTATTGGTGGAGTTAAACAGACGCCTAATAAGCTCTATTATTTTATAGATGGTGGAATGACAGATAATATTCGTCCTGCCCTATATGAAGCCTTATATCATGCAGATATCGTAGGAAAAGAAAACCAGTTTAAGAATAAGATAGCTACTATCGCAGGAAAATGCTGTGAGAGTGGTGATGTCATCATTGAAAATATTTTACTTCCTGAGGCTGCAAAAGGAGATTTACTTATTACCTATTCTACAGGTGCTTATGGTTATTCGATGAGTAGTAATTATAATAAGGCTCTTACTCCTGCAGTAGTTTTTGTTGAAGAGGATAAGGATGAGCTTGTAGTAAGAAGGCAGTCCTTGGATGAGCTTTTAGAGAGGGAAATCTAAATGGAATTTTATAAGATGCACGGCTGTGGCAATGATTTTTGTGTAATTGAATATGAGGCAGGTATTGAGTATTCTAGTCTTGCTAAAAAGCTTTGTGATAGGAAATTTGGTATTGGCGCTGATGGATTAATTGTCGTAAAACAAAATCCTTTAGAAATGCTATTTTATAATCAGGATGGGTCTAGAGCGAGTATGTGTGGAAATGGGATTCGCTGCTTTGCCAGATATGTGTACGAAAAGAAGCTTATCTCAGCTAAGAAATTAGAATGCTTAACCTTGGCAGGAGTAATGAAGATAGAAATAACAAGTCTTGATCCTTTCTTATGTAAGGTAGATATGGGTCAACCAAGCTTTTCTAATTCTATGATACATGTTTCTGATGATATTAAATCCTTTGGTAGACTTCTTACAGTGGATGGCTATTCCTTAACGATATATTCCTTTTTTATGGGAACGATTCACACTGTTATTTTTGTGGACAGCCTAGAGGCTGATGTTTTAAAGTTTGCCGAAAAGATTTGTAAGAACCGTCTTTTTAGAAAACAGACAAATGTAAACTTTGTTCATCTCTTAGATGAATCTCATATTGAGATAAAAACCTATGAACGTGGTGTTGGGTGGACACTTGCTTGTGGAACAGGAGCTTGTGCTAGTGTAGTGACCTGTACAAGGCTTAAATTAACCAAGAATCGGGTAAACGTAAAATTACCTTATGGATATTTAAATATAGAAGTGACAAAAAAAGAAAATGTCATTATGGAAGGACCAGCGGTTCTTTCCTATGTTGGACAGTTAAAGGAGGGATTTGAATGCTAAGTGGAAGCTTAGTTGCGCTTGTAACACCATTTTTAGAGAATGGAGAAGTAAACTATGAAAAGCTAGAAGAGCTAATAGAGTATCATCTAAATAATCAGACAGATGGACTTGTCATTTTAGGAACTACGGCAGAAGCTACAACGCTGAGTCTAGAGGAGCAGATAAGAATTGTTAAGCTTACTGTTTCCTTAGTGAAAAAAAGAGTTCCTATTATAGTTGGGGCAGGCTCTAATGATACTGCCAAGGCAATGGAAAAGGCAAAGCTTTTTTCTGGTCTAGGGGCAGACTATTTGCTTGTGATTACTCCTTATTATAATAAAACGAATCAAGGAGGATTAATTCATCATTTTGAAAGCATTGCTGCTTCCTCAAGTGTACCTATTATTTTATATAATGTACCTTCTAGAACTGGAATGTCTATTTCCTTACATGCTTTAGAAATCCTTTCTAAAAACAAAAATATCTGTGGAATTAAGGAAGCCTCTGGCAATATGAGCTATGCAGTAAGTGCTTCTAGATTCTTAAGTAAAGATTTTGTAATGTTGTCAGGAAATGATGATATTATTGTACCAATGATGTCTATAGGTGCTACAGGTGTGATTTCTGTTTTGGCAAACATCTGTCCAAGAGAAACTCACAAGCTCTGTGAGCTTTGCTTGAAGGAAAGCTATCAGGAAGCATCTAGACTTCAAGGCAGACTTCTTCCTGTTGCTAATGCTTTATTTTATGAAACGAATCCAATTCCTGTTAAAGCAGCAATGAATCATTTAGGGTTTTCTGTTGGAGGATATAGGATGCCACTATATTCTATGCAAGAAGAGGCATATCAGAAGCTGATTCAAATTTTAGATAAAAATAAGGAGCTGTTGAACTAATGAAAATATGTGTAGTTGGATATGGAGCTATGGGACATATCGTATGTGAGCTCCTAGCAAGTGAGCTAGCTTATCCAGTAGGCTTAGAATGTGAATATAAGACGTTAGAAGAAACGGATAAAGCTTTTGATTGTATTATTGATTTTTCTAATCCAGCAAATTTAGATATGATTGTTTCTTTTGCTGAAAAATATAATACACCAGTTGTTTTTGCAACAACAGGATATACGGATAAAGAGCTATTAAAGATAGAAGAATTATCTAAAAAGGTACCTGTTTTACGTAGTGCGAACTTTTCCTTAGGAGTAATTTTACTGAATCGTTTAGTAAAGGAAATCACGCCAATTCTAAAGGAAGACTTTGATATAGAGATTGTGGAGGCACACCATCATCACAAGGTTGATAGTCCAAGTGGTACTGCCAAGATGCTTTTAGAGAGTGCGCAAATGGCAACTGGCTTTACTCCCAATTATGAACGCTTAGGCTACTGTCCTAGAAAGCCTGATGAAATAGGAATGCATTCCATAAGAGGGGGCTCTATTGTTGGCGAGCACGAGGTACTTTATTGTGGTGAGGACGAAACGATTACTTTAAAGCATAGTGCCCAATCTAAGAAAATCTTTGCAGTAGGAGCGATTAAGGCTGCTCACTTCCTTGTGGGAAAGCCTGTAGGCTATTACAATATGGAGGATGTATTATTCGGAGGGAAAAATTAAGTGAATGCAGAAGAGATTATAAAGCTAATTCAAAGCTCTCCGAAAAGGACATTTGTGAAATGCTATATAAAAGCTAAGGAAAGCCTAGCTATTGAAAAAGAAGATATAAAAGTTTTTGGAGAGCCTAGCCTTTATATTTTGTTTGGAGAATATAATAGTATTAAGACAGAAATAGAAAAAAATAAATCCTCTATCCTAGATGTATTTTTTGAGGGAGATTCTCATAATTCAGCAATTCCTCTTTTAGATATAAGAGCTTGCAATGCTCGTATCGAACCAGGTGCGATCATTAGAGATAAGGTAGAGATTGGTGATCATGCTGTTATTATGATGGGAGCTATCATCAATATAGGTGCTATAATAGGAGAAAATACGATGATTGATATGGGTGCTGTATTAGGGGGCAGAGCTATTGTTGGAAAAAACTGTCATATTGGGGCAGGAGCCGTCTTGGCAGGAGTAGTTGAGCCTGCATCTAGCCAGCCTGTGGTGGTTGAGGATGATGTCTTAATAGGTGCGAATGCAGTTGTGATTGAGGGCGTTAAAGTCGGTAAAGGGGCTGTTGTAGCTGCTGGATCTGTAGTCATAGAGGATGTGGAGCCTAATACGGTAGTCGGTGGTGTTCCTGCAAGAGTATTAAAGCTGAAGGATGAAAAGACAGCATCAAAAACAGCTTTAATTGAGGGCCTGAGGTCTTTGTAATATACAAAAATAAAAGTAATGCATTAAATAATACTGGACGGCTAACTTTAAGCGGTTGTATTTTTGGAAAAATAAAGGAGTAGTAGTAATGAAAAAATATAGAGTGGGCATTTTAGGAGCTACAGGTGCTGTAGGCAGAGAAATGCTTAAGATTCTAGAAGAATATGATTTTCCTATAGAGGAGCTTAGGCTTCTTGCCAGCAAGCGGAGTATAGGAAAGAAAATAGAATATAAGGGAATAGAGCATCTGGTAGAAGAAGCAACTAAGGATTCTTTTTCGGGATTAGATTTTGTATTAGGTGCTGCATCTAATGCTATAGCTAAAGCCTTTAAAGAGGATATCGTAAAAGCAGGAGCTATATTTATTGATAATTCAAGTGCCTTTCGAATGGAGGATACTGTTCCTCTAGTTGTGCCTGAAATCAATGGCGAGGATGTCTATGAAAACAAAGGAGTCATTGCTAATCCAAACTGCTCTACCATTATTGCTCTTATGGCAGTGAAAGCAATTCATAAAATGTCTCCTATAGAGACTATGGTTGTTTCCACCTATCAAGCAACAAGTGGTGCAGGTGCTGCGGGTCCAGTTGAATTAAAAAATCAAATGGAAGCCATTTGTAAAAATGAACCAGTTGAGTCCAAAGTATTTCAGCATCAAATTGTAGAAAATGTAATTCCTCATATTGGCTCATTTTTAGAGAATGGATATACAACCGAGGAAATGAAGATGCAAAATGAAGGAAGAAAAATTTTACATCATCCTACCTTAAAGGTTTCTTGTACCTGTGTTAGAGTACCTGTTGTAAGATCACATTCTATATCCATTGATCTAGTGACAAGAGATCATTTAGATATAGATGATGTAAAGGCCTCTATCTCTAAGGAGAAAGGCTGTAGGCTATATGATGATCCAAAGGAAAATATTTATCCTATGCCTATTGTCACATCTAATCAAGATATTGTTTATGTTGGAAGAATTAGAAAGTGCTTAATTCATGAAAATGGAATTAGCTTATGGTGTTCTGGAGATCAGGTTAGAAAAGGTGCAGCCACGAATGCTGTCCAAATTATGATGAAGCTTGTAGGGCTTCTAGATTAGGAGGGAGTATATGTTAGTAGTGACAAAATTTGGGGGTTCATCATTATCATGTGCTACCCAGTTTGCTAAAGTAAAAAAAATTGTAGAATCAGATGCAAAAAGAAAAATCGTTGTTGTTTCAGCCTTAGGTAAAAGAGATGCCTCTGATACAAAGATTACAGATTTGCTTTATATTCTTCATGCCCATTTAAAATATGGTGTGCCTTATGAGGATATATGGGAAATGATAGAATCTCGTTTTATTTCTATTAAGGAAGAATTAGGCTTGCATCATGCAATAGAAGAAGATTTAGCTGAATTAAAAAAGGAGTTAAATAAGAGCATTTCTGAGGATTATTTAGTTTCAAGAGGAGAATACCTTACTGCTAAGCTAATGAGTAGCTATTTAGGCTATCAATTTGTAGATGCCAAGGATTTGATTTGTTTTAATTATGATGGGAAAATAGATTATTCCTTAACAGAAAAAAAGGTGAGACTTGCTTTTTCTGAGTACGGTATCTTAGTTGTTCCAGGCTTTTATGGCGCATATCCAAATGGAAGTATTAAGCTTTTAACTAGAGGAGGCTCTGATGTTACAGGCTCTATTTTAGCAAAATGCTTAAATGTTAGCCTGTATGAGAACTGGACTGATGTTCCCGGAATCTTGGCTGCTGATCCAAGAATTATTGATCACCCAAAGGCAATCAAGGAGATTACCTATGAGGAGCTAAGAGAGCTTTCCTATATGGGAGCTAATGTTTTACATGAGGAAACAGTTTTTCCTGTACAAAGCCTAAACATTCCAATTAATTTAAAGAATACAAATGAACCAGAAAATCCTGGCACATTGATTAAAAATGTTTGTGAGGATACATCTGAGATTGTTACAGGCTTAGCTGGAAAGAAGGAGTTTGTTTCCTTTAATATTACAAAGGATCATATGTCTAATGAGGTTGGCTTCTTAAGAAAGGCTTTAACCATTTTTGAAAAATATCATGTTTCTGTAGATCATATTCCATCAGGTATAGATACATTTTCTGTTATTGTTTCAGAGGCTAATATCGAAAAATGTCAGTATGAAATTATCACTGATTTGAAAAATGAATTAGATGCAGAGGTAACGCTTGAGTCTGATATTGCATTAATTGCTGTAGTTGGCAGAAATATGGCTAAAAAAAGTGGTATTTGTGGTTCTATTTTTCAGACCCTTGGGGAAGAGAATATCAATGTGAAGCTTTTGGCTCAGGGACCATCTGAGTTAAATATTATTATTGGCGTGTCACAGAAGGATTATGAGGCAACCTTAAAATCCTTATATAATAAATTAATTGCTTAAAAATTTATGAGTGTACAAGAGTTTAGAATGAGTTTACACACAATTCCTGAAATCGGAAAGTGTGAATTTAAAACAAAAGAATATATTGTGAATCAATTAAAAAATCTATCCTGTAAGCTATATGAGCCTACACAAACAGGAGTAGTAGCTTATTTTAATGTTCATCAAAGTAAGACGATCTGTTTTCGTGCAGATATGGATGGGCTGAAGCTGACAGAAAAGACAAATTTGCCTTTTTCCTCAACACACCCAGGCTTTATGCATGCCTGTGGTCATGATGGTCATATGGCGATGCTTTTAGAGTTTGCTTTATGGGCAGAAGAGCATAAAAGTGAATTAAAGTATAATATTGTCTGCTTATTTCAGCCTTCAGAGGAAGAGCATGCAGGAGCTTTGGATATTTTAAATAGCTCTATATTAGATCAGCTGCAGGTAGAGGAAATCTATGGAATTCATATTTGGCCACAGTTAAAAAGTAATCAGCTTTTTACGATGGTAGGAGGTATGCTTGCCTCCTCTAGTGAGGTTGATATAGACTTTTTAGGAAAATCTGTCCATGCTGCCAATCGGAGTAAAGGGATTGATGCCTTAAAGATTGCAAGTGCCTTTATTCTAGATTGTTATCAAGAATTTGATAGAATAGAAGGTCCTCATTTGCTTTCCATTGGCAAAATGCAATCTGGCTTGGCAAGAAATATTGTCAGTGATTATGCACATGTAGAGGCAACAATCAGAAACTTTGAGGATGATGTTTTTGTTCAAATGAAAAATATCCTATATAAATTAAAGGAAGAGTACGAGAAAAAAACGAATATTCGAATAGAAATCACTATCCGAGATTTATATAAAAGTGTGATGAATGATTTTTCTTTAATTTCAAAATATAAGGATAAGCTAAAGCTTGAGTTCTTATTGAGTCCATTTCTTCAAGCAGAGGATTTTGGCTGTTATACAAGAAAATATAAAAGTATGTTTATGCTGTTAGGTTCAGGAGATAAACACTTGCTCCATACCGATACATTTGATTTTGATATGGATATTTTAGCTACTGGCGTAGAAGCATATAAAACCATTGCAACAAATTAAAAAGGATACCTTTTGCGGTATCCTTTTGTTTATAAAGGAGGAGAGAACATAGTGGTATGCCCTCTCTTTAAAGAAAAAGATGAAATCAATTCAACTTAATAATTTAATTCAGAATATGCCATAATAAATGGCCCAATTGCCTTTCCATCATCGGAAACAATTTTACGTTCAATATACATTTCATATGTACCAGCATATTGATCTGTTTTTGATGCAGTAAGACCTGCTCCTATACAGATGCCTCCTAAGGACATCTTGCCTTCTGGATTTCTTTTGAAGTATGTATCACATACGCCATAGAAGATATCTTCACCAATAGCTTTATATTTTGCATCCAGCATTCCAAGGCGTACACCCTTTAAAATAGCATAAGCAATCATAAGTGTACCAGAAGTCTCTAAATAGTTGCCAGCTCTTTCCATTTCATCTACAACCTGCCAAAACATCTTTGATTTTTTATCTTGATATTTTAATAAGCCATCTACTGTGATTTGAAGTAGCTGGGCTATTCTTTTTCTATAGCTTGGATTTTCTATAATGTCATAGCAATCTACTAAAGCCATCTCATACCAACCACAGGCTCTTAACCATATGATAGAAGAATGACCATTTTCTGGATTAGCCCAGATCATTTTTTCTTTTGGATCCTTATAGTTTCCGTCATACCCATGTACCATAAGACTTCTAGATTCTTCCCAAGTAAGTCTAAAACAGTTTTCTAGCTGAAAAACAATGTCTTCATAGTTTTTCATTTGATTAAATTCCTTTTCCCATCTTGCATAAAATGGTTGAATCATATATAAACCATCTAACCAAATTTGATTTGGATATTTTTCCTTATGCCAGAAGTTGCCTTCAATACGAGGAAGATATAAAATCTGCTCATGAATAAAATGAATTGCCTTTAAATATTTTTCCTTCCCGGTTTTTTCATAAAGAGTAAATAATATTTTAGCTTCATTACAAGGATCTGAATCGTGACCTGTAGTTGTATATTCATTATAATTATTATAATAGTAAATCATAATTCTTCCATCTTCAGGGATAATAGGATCAATATAGGATTCAATGTAATGAAATAACTTTTCATCCTTTGATTGATGATATAAGGTCATAAGACCTACCATCATACAGCCATCAATATAGTTCCATCCAGGCTTTTTCAATCCAATGAGAACCTCTTTATTCCATAAAGGCTTTTCTAAAGTAGAATTTGTTAAGAGATATTCTAAATACTCAAAGAAATTCTTTTTAATTTCATTTTTCATAAGTCATCACCTCTTATTTTGATTATAGCATAAAAGATTTCATTGTCAACAATAAATTCGTTTTTACGTACATTATCCGTATATATGAACTGACAAGAAAAAGATGTCTTGTGAAGAAAAAAATATAAATGCTTAAAAATAATTAAAAAGAGGTCGAATTTCCTTGACAAAGTAGTGG
>CAMWJY010000018.1 GCA_947174685.1 uncultured Mollicutes bacterium
GTATTTTATTTGGATATTATCCAGAACAGGATACCTATTTTATTCAAACAATTGAGTGTAAGCCTAATCAAGTTGGAGAATATTTAATCGGATTTTTAGATGAACTTTTCAAGGAAAATCATGTGCCTACTAAGGTTATATTCAATGAGCGTAGAACGGTTGCTGAGCTTTATAATACCTTAAAGGGCTTACATATTGATGTAGCCTTTTATAGAGAAACAGAAGAGATAGATTCTCTATTTGTTGATCTTATGCGAGATCATATGGAAGTTTTACAGGAAGGAGAACAAAAGCTTAAAACAGCTTTCGTATCATAAGATGAAAAAAAGATTTTTATTATTAGGTTTCCTATTATTAGGACTTCTAGCAGGATGCATAGAGGAACAACCCTATCAGCCCCCAAAGGATGATACTCCCCCTACTCCTATAGAGCCAAATAAGAATGATCCATTGACTATTGAAATTTTACAAATGAATGATATTCATGGACATATCGAAAATGAAGGGTCCTATGGAGGACTTGCAAGAGCCAGCAAATTGATTTCCCAAGTCAGAGCGGAGTCTAAAGAAGATAATACTGTATTAATTGGAAATGGGGATATGCTTCAGGAAACTGCCATTGCTAGAGTTGGCTATGGTAAAGTAGTTATAGATGCAATGAGTCAAATGAAATTTGATATGATGGGTGTTGGAAATCATGAATTTGACTGGGGCTTGGATAAGTTTTTAGAGTATTTTGATGGTGATTCCTCTAATGGAGAGGCTTCATTCCCATTAGTAAATTCTAATATTTATTATGAGAATCAGCTGGTGAAAGGAACCAATGTCACCTCCTCTTTATTACTTGAAAAGGAGAATGTAAAGGTTGGTATCCTAAGCTATATTGGAAACGTGTATAATTCTATTAACGCCAATATGACTGTAGGATACACATTTAAAGCTCATCCAGATGAGATAGCTCAAAGTGTAGAAGAATTAGGGAAAAAGCTTAAGGATGAGGGAGCTGATATTATCATTGTTAATATTCATGATGGACAGTCCTCTTCTTGTAGAGATTATGAAGCAAATACACTTTTAGCAAATCTCAAATATAAGGATTCTTATTTAGTAGATGCAGTAATTAATGGTCATACTCATACAAGACAGGATGCATTACTAGCGAGGAAGAACGGTACATCTTTACCCGTAATCCAATCTGCAGGTAAGCTTGCTGACTTTGGTAGAATTAATCTAAAATATGATCCAATCCAAAAGAAGGTAACCTCTGCAAGTGTTTCTCATATTAATGTATCTAGTGCAAGTGGCACAGATACTGAGGTACAAAAAATTATATCAGATCATTATAATGCATCAAAGGATGTGTTAGAAGAGGTATATTGCCAAAACAAGCAATATATCAACCGCTATAGTGAAGAATGGCAAGCCTATATTTCAAACGTAATGATGGCAGCTACAGGAGCTACTGCCTCTGTTTGTAATACAGGTGCATTCAGAAATAATGTTTCTGCTGGAGCATTCGATTTTAATACCCTTTATGCTTTAAATCCTTTTGATAATCACATTATTCTTTGTGAGATTAGAGGTATAGATTTGAAGAGATTTTATGATGCCAACAGTGATAAGGAAATAGTCTATACAAAGGAGTATGGTGCCTCTATAGCAACAGATAAAACCTATACGCTTGCAATTTTAGATTATGTTTACTTTGGCGCCTATTTTGCAGGCTATAGAACAGCTGCCTATACAGACACAAATTTAGTCTTAAGAGATTTAATAGCTATGGATTTAAGGCTTAGAAAGGATACTGGATTTACAGTATCTAAAGATTATTCTACTGTTTTACTTTCAATAGTGACCTCTTAAATAAATTTTTCTTGAAAAAATGATGTATAAATGCTAAAATGAAAGCGTATGATAAATTGAAGAAGAAGAGGAGTACTTAATTTGTATTTATACAAGCGAGGATGGTTGGTGGAAGCATCTATAAAAAGAATTAAGGAAGACACTTTGGAGAGCTTTTAAAAAAAGACGTACCAGGCGTTAACGGATATAAGTGCTAGTAATATACTAGAAGTAAGGTGGCACCGCGGCTTTAATACGTCCTTAATATTTTTTTAAGGACGTTTTTTTAATAGAAAAAAGGGTGATGAGCTATAGAAACAGTATTACCAGTAGTGAATTTAGGACGATATGAGCTTAGAAGTATCGTGAAAGAAGATTATTTAGATTATTTTGAAATAGGGAAGGATGAAGAAACCTGTAGGCATTTAAATTGGGGACCTTTTCAAAGACCAAAGGAAGCTCTTTGGTGTATAGAGGAAATCTTTTTAAAACGCCCATTATCAGGTATTCCTGAAGGCTATGCCATTATTGATAAGCAAGCAGAAGGAAAGATGATAGGTATGATTGATTTTCATACCTATTATGAAAGTATTAATACGGCTGAGATTGGCTACATTTTGCATAGAGACTATTGGAATCAAGGCATTATGACAATGTGTCTAAAGGAAATGACTAGAATCGGCTTTCAGCTTTTAAAGCTAGATAAGATTTTAGTTGGTCATACACTTGCCAACCAATCCTCTAAGCAGGTGATTTTACAATGTGGCTACCACTATGAGTATCAGTCCTTAGCCAAAATTAAAAACAATGAATGTATAGCGATGTATTACAGTATGTATCGCTATGAATATGAAGAAGGGAAGTAGGAAGTATGATCAGTAAACCAAAAGGCACCTATGATGTTTTGCCTGATGAGGTCAAAGCTTGGACAAAGCTGGAATCTACAATAAGAAAAATATGTCAAATCTTTAATTATAAGGAAATAAGAACACCTATATTTGAATCTAGCCAAACCTTCCACAGAGATGCCAATGATACCTCAGATATGGTGACCAAGGAAACGTATGATTTTAAGGATAGATCCGATCGTTTAATTACACTTAGACCAGAAGGAACAGCAGGTACAGTTAGAGCGTATATTGAGAACAAATTATATGCTTTAAATCCTATAGAAAAGTTATTTTATATGGGCCCTATGTTTCGTTATGAACGTCCCCAAAAGGGAAGAACCAGACAGTTTAGTCAGTTTGGCGTAGAGGCTTTAGGCTCTAATTCGCCATCAATAGATGCAGAGGTTATTGCCTTAGGGGCAACTCTGATTAAGGCTTTAGGTCTTACTAATGTCAAGGTGAAGCTAAATACGTTAGGTGATCAAGAGTCTAGACAAGCCTATAAAAAGGTACTCGTTGAGTACTTTAAAAACCATACGGACGAGCTATGTAGTGACTGTTTAAATCGTTTAGAAAAGAATCCTTTACGTATCCTAGATTGTAAGGTAGATAGAGATAAGGAATTCTTTAAGAATGCTCCTAAAATTAATGATTATCTAACAGAAGCTTCAAAAGAACATTTTGAACAGGTTCTAAAACACTTAAAGAATATGAATATTGCTTATGAGGTAGATCCATCCTTAGTTCGAGGCTTAGATTATTATTCTCATACTGTATTTGAGTTAGAGGTAGATATTCCTGAGTTTGGTGCTCAAAATGTTATCGGTGCTGGTGGAAGATATGATGCCTTAGTTAAGGATTTAGGAGGTCCTGAAATGCCAGGTGTGGGAATGGCATTTGGTATGGAAAGATTGCTCCTTGCCTGTGAGTATGCTGGTAAAAAATTAGCAACTCCAGATTTTGTGCATATCTATTTTATTGCGTTAGGAGAGGCTGCAAAAGAGGCTGTATTAAGAGAGATGCAGGTATGTCGTCTAGGCGGTCTTTATTGTGATATGGATCACTTAGGAAGAGGTCTTAAAGCTCAGTTTAAGGCAGCAGATACAAATAGGGCTATGTTTACTTGTATCCTAGGAGACAATGAGCTTAAAGAAAACAAAATCAATATTAAGGATAACACAACAGATGTACAGGAGACTATTTCTTTATTTGAAATCTATCCATATGTTTTAAATAAAATCAATAACAACTCTGCTTGTGCAAAATGTAAAGAAAAAGAGGTAAAGTAAAATGAAAAGAGTTATGTTAAAGGATATAAAGCTTGGACAAGTTAACAAAATTGCAGGCTTTGTAGAAAATATTCGTAATAAAAAAGCAATGTGCTTTATTGTATTAAGAGATGTTTCTGGAAAATTACAATTGACTATCGAAAAGGAAAAGCATCCAGAGCTTGTAGATATCTTAGACCAAATTACAGTAGATAGCGTTATAGAGGCTACTGGTCCAATTTTAGAAAGTGAATATGTTAAGCTAAATCATATGGAGATGTATCCTGATTCTATTAAATTAGAAAGTGTTGCTGCTCCATCTCCAATTGTTGCTCCAAAGGGAGAAGAGACGAATATTGATTTAAGATTAGATTATCGTTGGATTGATTTGCGTACAGATAAGAATACCTTAATGTTTAAGGTTCAATCTTATTTCATTGCAAAATGTCGTGAATTTTTAGTAGATCGTGATTTTATTGAAATTCATTCCCCAAAGCTCATTGGTGCTGAATCTGAATCAGGAGCTGGAGTATTTAAGGTAGAATATTTTGACAGAGATGCCTTCTTAGCCCAGTCTCCACAATTCTATAAGCAAATGGCTATGGCTGCAGGCTTTGAGCGTATCTTTGAATCTGGTCCAGTATTCCGTGCTGAGAAGTTTGCTTCCCGTAAGCATGCAACTGAATTTACAGGCTTTGATTTAGAGTTTTCTTACATTGAATCCTTTGAAGATGTTATGAAGATGGAAGAAGAAATGCTTACCTATGCCCTTGCAGCTGTACATGAGAAATATGCGGCTCAGATTAAGGAAGTTTATGATATTGATTTAGTTGTTCCAACACTTCCTTTCCCTAGAATGGATTTACACGATGTGTATAATGAATTAGAAGCTCGTTATGGTTATAAGGTGCCTGAAAGTGAAAAGGGAGACCTAACTACAGAAGGAGAAAGAATGTGCCAAAAGCTTTCTATGGACAAGTTTGGTCATGAATTCTTATTTATTACAGGCTATGCAAAAGAAAACAGAGCCTTCTATCATATGCGTGATGAGCATGGAGTTCCTTGTGGCTATGATTTAATTTGGAAGGGCTGTGAGATTACAACTGGAGCTCAAAGAGAGCATCGCTATGAAATCTTAAAGAAGCAAGCAGAGGAAAAGGGCTTAGATAAGGATGTTGAGTTCTATCTAGATTTCTTTAAGTATGGCTGTCCTCCACATGGTGGCTTTGGAATTGGTGTAGATAGAATTACTATGCTATTATTTAACCAAGGAATTAAGGATGCTATGTTCATCTTCCGTGGACCAGATCGATTAAATCCATAGGAGGTAAATTTATGAACCATATTACTTGGGATGAATACTTTATGGGGGTTGCTTCTCTTTCTGCAAAAAGAAGTAAGGATCCAAGCACTAAGGTAGGTGCTTGTGTAGTTAATGAGGATAAAAGAATCATAGGAATAGGCTATAATGGTTTTCCTATGGGCTGTTCTGATGCTGTTTTTCCTTGGGGGAAAACAGAGGAAAACTATTTAAGTACAAAGTATCCTTACGTAGTACATGCAGAGCCAAATGCAATTCTAAATTGTACCTCCTCATTAAAAAATTCTACACTTTATGTGACCTTATTTCCATGTAATGAATGTGCAAAGCTCATCATTCAATCAGGTATAAAACATGTTATTTATGGAGATGATAAATATCATGATGAGGCATCCTATGTTGCTTCAAGAAAAATGTTTGATGCAGCAAATGTTACCTATACAAAGATGCCTAAGGTTGTTGTAGATATAAGGAGTGAAGAAAATTGAAATATTTTTTAAAAAAATTTTGGATTATCATTCTTGTTGCAGCTTGTATTAATATACCGCTTTTAGTATTGGGAGCTACACGCACAAATAAAACTGTTACTTTAAAAGGAGACACTACTATAGTAGAAGACTTTGTAGTCATTGATAACCCTTATAAAGCAGAAGGAAGCTTATCAACTATTTATGTTATAAGCTTAGATCATTCTACAATCCTGCAAAATTTAATTGTTTCTGCAAGTCCAACTTCAGAGCTTTCTACCTTACCAGAGCATTATCTACATTTTACTACTGCAGAGCTCAATCAGATGGGAAGAATACAGCATGAATCAAGTATTATGTATTCTTTAATGCTAGCCTATAGTGCTGCAAGTAAGGTAGATGAATCCATTCATCTAGATTATGAATTTGATGCTTATGTTATTGCCTACTATGATAAAACCTCAGAGTTTAGAATTGGTGACAGAATCATTGGTGTAGATGGGATATATGCAAAGGATAGCTTTGAGAATTTTAAGGAAGCTTTTAACAATGCAAAGGAAGGAACAGTTTATCAAGTGATGCGTGGTGGTAAGGAGCTTGAAATTTCGTATACAAGTGATAATATGCGTATTGCTGGCTATTCTTATTATAATTTAGATTCTAAAACTGCAAGTCCAAGCTATAAGATTAAGTCCACCAATGTAGGTGGTCCATCTGGTGGCTTACTTCAGACCTTAGCATTATATAATTCTCTTATAGAAAAGGATATTACAAACGGCTTCCGTATTGCAGGAACTGGTACTATTGAACCAGATGGAACCGTTGGAATGATAGGCGGTATCCAGCAAAAGATTTATACTGCCTATGATGATAAAATGGAAATCTTCTTATGCCCTAAGGATAATTATGAGGAGGCACTGATTGCCTATAATAAATTACCTCATAAGGAGCGTATGAGTCTTTACTCAGTAGAGACCTTTGAAGAGGCCTTAGAGATTTTAAGTAACCATAATAGTGAGGGGGGTACTTTAATATGCTTACCTTTCAAGAACGTTATAGAGCATGTAAAGATCAAATCAAGGAATTATCTTTACAAACCCCAAATAAAATTTGGATAGGATTAGCATCTGTATTTCTTTCTATCTTGATTATGGTTGGTCCAATTGCAGTTTTAATCAATTGTTTTATCTTTAATGATTATTTGAATTTGATTTTAATAGGACTTGTCCTATGCTTATATTTGATTATTTTTTTAAGTCGTATTTTCTATTATAAAACAATCACCAAAAAACAGGTTGAAGATATGAAATGCTTTTATTTGGTTGATGCAGGAGTATGTGCAATCGTTTTGTGTGTTGGTTTATTTTTAGGTTTATTTATTTAGATTGGAGGGGTCATTATGTGGATTACCTTACTCGTTTTGGGAGGTTTACTTATCCTAGATCAGGTTACAAAATATTTAGCTGAGGCTTTGATAACTCGAGGCAAAGAGGTTGTATTAATACCTCATGTTCTTGATGCCACCTTAACGTATAATACAGGTGCTGCATGGTCCTTTCTTTCTGATCACACTTGGATTTTAGTCATAGTGAGCTTTATTGCTTCAGCTGTATTAGTTTATTTTATTACAAAGAATAATTGGAAAAAGAAGAAGTGCTATTCTATAGCCATCACTTTAATGCTTGCAGGAACCTTTGGTAACTTTATTGACCGTTTTTTTTCCTGTATTGGTTTAAGAGATGGTGTAGTGGATATGATTATCTTTGTACCTTTAGATACTGTATGGACCTGGATAACAAAATCTGGCTTTCCAATTTTTAATGTGGCAGATATGTGCTTAGTCGTTGGAATTGTATTTTTGGCAGTTGACATCATCTTTTTCCAAGAAAAGAGAGCTAAAGCATGAGTAAGGTCATAGTAGAGGCAAGCTTAACAAAGCTAAGATTAGATAAAGCCTTAACTCAAATTTATGAAGGAAAATCTAGAAGCTATACCTTAAAGGCTATCGAAGAAGGAAAGGTTTTAGTCAATGGTAAAATAGAAAAACCTTCCTATTTCTTAAAATTAGGTGATGAAATTTCTTATGAGCCTTTAGAAGAACAGACACTTAATATGGATGCCAAGGATTTAGGACTAGAGATTGTCTATGAGGATAATGATGTTGCAGTTGTGAATAAGCCTAAGGGGATGGTAGTTCATCCAGGAGCAGGTAATCAGGAGGATACTTTGGTTCATGGACTACTTTATGAGCTAGATGATTTAGCCACAATCAATGGTGTCATTCGTCCTGGTATTGTGCATAGAATTGATAAGGATACAACGGGTCTATTGATGATTGCAAAAAATGATATGGCAGCTTTAGCACTTGCTGAGCAATTAAAAAATCACAGCTGTAAAAGAAGATATCAGGCTTTAGTCTATGGAACCTTTGCTGAATCCAAAGGAAAGATTAATGCACCTATCGGAAGAGATCCTGAGGATAGAAAGAAAATGGCAGTATCTAAAACAGGAAAACAAGCAATTACGCACTTTACTGTTTTAAAAAGATTTAAGGATTTCACTTTAATTGAATGTGAATTAGAAACAGGAAGAACTCATCAAATTCGTGTTCATATGAGTTATATTGGTCATCCTATTGTAGGTGATAAGGTCTATGGAAGAAGAAAGGTCATTGGTGATCAAGGACAATTTCTTCATGCCAAGCTGATTGGCTTTAAGCACCCTAGAACACAGGAATGGATGGAATTTGATTCAGAGCTGCCAGAGTATTTTAAAGAATTTTTAAAGGAAATAGAAGCAAATTAACCACTTTCAAAGTGGTTTTTCTTTATTTTTAAGATTTTAATTATATAGTATACAATAGCATAGGCTTATGATATAATTAATATATAGATAAACTATTTTTATATCTAAGTTTTTTTGAAAGGATGTGCTAGAAATGAAAAAAATACTTTCTTTTATGCTTATGCTTTGTAGTCTATTCATTCTTGTAGGATGTATGACTGAGTATGTGAGAGTAGAAAAACCTAATGACATACCCATAGATCATCCTAAAGAGGAAGGTCAGCAAGCATCTTATTTAATGGATAAACTAAATTTGTTAGGTATTGCCTCCGTAAAAGAATTCAAAACGAATACACACCCTCTTAAGGCTAAGCATTTTAATTCCAATATTAGCCAAGATAAAGAATTAAGTGAGGAAGCACCTACAGTAATAGAAAGCCTCACTTACACTTATCCTTATGATTATGTTAAAATCCATTCGGCATGGAAATTTTCTATCACAATTCCAGAGGATGAAGAGGATGAGGGACTAGAAATGATTCAAAGCTCTTGTGGCTTGGGAGATTTAGATGTTATTCTTGCTGATTTCTCCACTTTTGTTTTGGATAAAGAAAAAAACGAATTACGCTTATCTGTTCAGGATATGATGATTACATTGGTGGGGAAAAAGGGATTATATACCATATTGATGAATAGTGGATTCTATCAATATCACACAGGAGAAGCGCATTCTTCTGTGATTTATAGTTCTCATAAAACGATAGATTCTGAGGGAATAAATAAAGATTTTTTACCACCCTTTTATGGAATAAATGTAAAATATGGCTATGATGGAGCTTATGATGTTTCCTTTACCAAGAAGGGTAATCTGGCTACAGCTGATGATTTTATTTTATCCACCAAATACAAATATGATTATACAAAGATAGAAAGAGTTGCTAGAGATACAATGTATAATGTATTAGATTTAACCACTTCTCCACAGGAGTGGATGGAAGGAGATATTTATTTGATTAATCCAGATAAAAATGTCTTAACCTTAAGGATAGCAGAGGACACCTTTGTTGATGTATACCTCAGCAAGAATACGATGCTTAAGAATAATCTAATAGATATAGATAGTATATGGGAAATTCTGGAAACAGAAACACGCATAGCAGTTCGTTATGACTATTGGTATAATGGATAT
>CAMWJY010000019.1 GCA_947174685.1 uncultured Mollicutes bacterium
ATCTAAACAGAAATTCATCTATTTTTAAAAAGCAATATTTTTTTCAACAAAAGAAGTAAGAAAGGAATGAATAATTATGGAAAAAAAAGAAAAAAGGGTGGAACAAACAATTCTAATCACTGATGATTCTGAAATGAATCGTTCCTTGCTTGCCGATATGTTGGGGAATGACTATAATATTCTTGAAGCTGAAGATGGAACACAGGCACTTGCATACTTACAAAATGAGGGTTCAAAGATTGATCTTGTTCTACTAGATATTGTAATGCCAAAGATGGATGGTTTTGAGGTTTTGGCGTATATGAATCGTAATGGCTGGATTAAGGATATCCCAGTAATAGTAATCTCATCCGAGACCTCCCCATCTTGTATGGAGCGAGCTTATGAGTTGGGAGTTACAGATTTTATTAACCGACCTTTTGATGTTTGGATTGTAAGACGTCGTGTTATGAATACACTTATGCTTGCAGGTAAACAAAAAATGCTTGTTGGTATGGTGACAGACCAAATCTATAAGCGTGAAAAAATGAGTAATTTAATGATTACAATTCTAAGTCATATTGTAGAATTTAGAAATGGCGAAAGTGGAATGCATGTTCTTCATATCCGTACCATTTCAGAGATACTTTTGAAAAATATCGTGATTAAAACAAATAAATATGGGTTAACTCAAATGGACATCTCTTTAATTAGTACGGCTTCAGCCTTACATGATATTGGTAAAATAGGAATACCAGATGAAATTTTAAATAAACCAGGAAGATTCACTGACGAAGAATATGCGATTATGAAAAAGCATTCCGAATTAGGAGCAGCTATGCTAGATGATCTTGATTTTTTACAGGACGAAAAATTGGTAAAATATGCAAGAGAGATTTGTCGTTGGCATCATGAAAGATATGATGGAAGAGGATATCCCGATGGACTTAAAGGTGATGAGATTCCTATTTCAGCCCAAATTGTTGCCTTGGCAGATGTTTATGATGCTTTAACAAGTCCTAGAGTATATAAACCAGCTTTCCCTCATGAAAAGGCTATTCAAATGATTGTTAATGGAGAATGTGGTGTATTTAACCCTCTTTTGATTGAATGTTTATTAGAAGTAGAGGAAACTTTGGCTAAGGAACTTAAGGTGAATTCCTTTAGCCGTGATACCTATGATAAGATGCAGTATATTTCAGATGAAATAATGCAGGATGAGGAATTGTCCACTTCAGCAAGAACTTTAACTCTTCTTGAAAATGAACGTATTAAGACACGTTTCTTTGCTGAATTATCTCAGGAAATCCAATTTGAATATGTAATGGACTCTTCCCTTTTAATGATTTATGACTTTGGCAAAAAGAAGCTTGGGTTAGATGAAATTATTATGAATCCATTAGAGAGTGATAAAATAAAGAAGGTTTTCGGAGAAGAGAAATTAGCGGAGCTCGTGAAGCTCGTAGAAAAAACAACTCCGAAGAATTATGCCTTCAGTATGGAAATAATGATGATGTTTGGCAAAGAGCCACGTTGGGTACGTGTATCAGGTCGTTCCTTATTTAAAGGAGAACCAGCAGTTCGTACAGGAGTCATTGGAAAAATCATAGATATCAATGCAGTACAAAAGACAATAAAGGATTTACAGCATAAGGCAACACATGATTCTTTAACGCTTTTATATAATGCTGGAACCGCCAAAGAAAAAATAACAGAAGTTTTGCGCTCAAGTAATAAGGATTATGTAATGGTATTCATTGATTTAGATTATTTTAAGACCATTAATGATACATATGGGCATAATTTTGGAAATCAAGTATTACAGCACATTTCTGCAAAATTGACTACAATTTTAAGAAAAAGTGATATCATAGCTCGTATTGGTGGAGATGAGTTCTTAGTAGTCTTTGAGGAACATCCAAATCAAGATGCAACAATCAAACGTATTTTTTCTACATTGACAGAGCCATTTAACGATTTACAGCTATCTGTAAGTGTTGGTGTTGCAAGTACTAAGGATTGTGGAAAAAATTATGATGATTTGTTTAATGGAGCAGATAAGGCGGCGTACTGTGCAAAGAATGATGGAAAGCATTGTGTTCGCTATTATGATGATACTTTAACAATTAATCAAGAAAAAATGACTTCTATAGATGTTTCTGATGCTTTAGATACAGCTCCTATATCTTTAAATAATGAAACAGAAATGAAGGAATTCCTAAAGAACCTTCATAGCATTTATGAATCTGCAAGAATTTATAATATAGAAACCTCTAAAGTTTATGTTTCTGATGCAGATGGCAATATGATAGAAACTTCTATGGAGGAGCCTTACATCAATGCTGGTAGAGTATGTGCTTATGAAAGAGCATTAATGACAAGAGGTAGAGCTAGCGAAATTGTTTATCAAAAGAATAATTTATTCTATAGTAATTCAATTTATTTAGAATGTGATTCTACACCATATATTTTAGAGATTGTTATGCCACTAAAGGATGATATTGTATTAGATAGCACATATACAAAAACGGATATTATTGCCAAGATTGATAGCTATGGAGAAAGAAGATATATTGATCCTACCTTAAATACTTTTAATAGAACTTTCTTTGAGGAACAATTGGGAGGAACTACTGGCTTTTACTCTATGGCAAGAATAGAGGTTCAGGCTAAGGAACAGGATTTAATGAATGTGATCAAAATTTTTAGAAAGCATGTTCGATTTACAGATGTAGTTATCCGTATATCTGATAATGAATTTGTCCTTTTACTTGAACAGGTTAAAAAGGAACATTTCCAATCCTTGATTGAGGCAATTTATAAGGAAATTTCTAAAAAGAACAAAATCTATATTGGTGCTTGTAATGCCTTAGGTAGAATTGAAGATTTACTAGATCTTGTTAATAATAATTTAGCTAAGGCTAAAAAGGACAATTGTGGATATGTTATAGATAATAAGACTAAGGAGTAAATAAGAAATGAGTATTAAAGAATTTTATAACAGTATTAATGTGAATCCAGAGGATGTTTTACATCGTTTTGCAAATAATGAAGCAATGCTTACTAAGTTTTTAAGAAAATTTTTAGATGATAAAACCTATCAAGAATTAACGCAAGCAGTGGAAAATAGAGATTGGGAAGCCACTTTCCGTACAGCTCATACCTTAAAGGGCTTAGCTGGAAATTTTGGATTTCAGGAATTATTTGATTTGTCTGCAAAAGTGGTAGAAAGATATAGAGCACAGGACTATGAGGTTATTCCTGAATGGTTTGAGAAGCTAAAGGTAAGTTACCAGCATCTTATCGAAAATCTTGCATTGTGTTTAGGATAATTATGGCAACATCAAAAGAATTTAAAGATTACGTTTTAAACCAATTAAGTGGCTTAGAACATATTACCTGTAGACCTATGATGGGAGAATATCTTCTTTATTATAATGGTCTATTGTTTGGTGGAATTTATGATGAAAGATTACTTCTTAAGAAAACTACTACAAATCAAGTCTTTCAATTAGAAGAACAAATTCCATATGATGGTGCAAAATCTATGGTATGTTTTCAGGATTTAGAGCATCCAGAATTATTAAGAGAGATTATTCTTGAAACCTGTAAAGGATTACCAATAAAGAGAAAATAAGTTCATTTTGTAAACATTTTCTTTGATAAGAAAGTAAAACATCGTTGACATTTATGTAATAATTTGATATAAATTGTAGGTAAGCTTAAAAATCTTTTTAAGCCTAATATAAACTACAATGTGAGGGATTAAAGTATGAAGGTCGCGATTGTATCAGATAGTAATAGTGGTATAACTCAAAGTGAAGCAAAAGAATTAGGTATAAAAATTGTACCTATGCCATTTACTATTGAAGGTGAAGAATACTTTGAGGATATTAATTTAACACAAGAAGGTTTTTATGAGAAGCTATTAGGAGATGTTCAGGTTTCCACATCTCAGCCATCTATTGGTTTTGTAATGTCTATATGGGATGAAATTCTCAAGGATGTTGACCAAATTGTTTATATTCCTATGTCAAGTGGTTTATCTGAATCCTGTGCTAGTGCCATGCGTGTTGCTGAGGCAGAATATAAGGGCAGAGTTTTTGTGGTAGATAATCAAAGAATATCTGTTACCCAAAGACAATCTGTTATGGATGCGATAGAGCTTGCAAATAAGGGCTATAGTGGACAAGAAATTCATGATATATTAATGAAGGTTAAAATGCATTCTGATATTTATATCATGGTAGATACACTGAAATATTTGCGTAAGGGTGGAAGAATTACTCCAGCTGCAGCCGCAGTAGGAAATCTATTAAAAATCAAACCAGTTTTAAGAATATTTGGTGAGAAGCTAGATAAATATCGTATGATGAATCGTACACTAGAAAATGCGAAGCGAATTATGATTGATGCTGCAAGAGATAGCATTGAGGGTTTTTTGAAGGATATTGATGGTAGAACAGATAATGTACATTTATCTGTAGCCTATACTGGTACGGATAGATCTATTGCAGAAGCATTTGTAGAAATTATCAAAAAGGAATTCGGGGTTTCCAATGT
The DNA here is from genome assembly GCA_947174685.1 of uncultured Mollicutes bacterium. Taxonomy (GTDB): domain Bacteria; phylum Bacillota_I; class Bacilli_A; order Acholeplasmatales; family Anaeroplasmataceae; genus Pelethenecus. The sequence continues at coordinate 4,543 of CAMWJY010000019.1, forward strand.
TGTTTGTAACCCTCTATCCTTATCTGTTTCCTGTCATATTGGCGATGGAGCTTTAGCAATTGCTCTATCAAAAGCATTACCTGAAGAGTTATAAGCCGAAAAAAATCGGCTTTTTTCTTTTCTGTCGCTGTTATTCTTGTTAAAATTTCCAAAATATAGTATAATTAGTCAAGCGAGGGATTATATGTTAAAAAAAAGAAAAATTAAAATACATCCGTATTTATTTATCATTTTAACATTTTTATCGGTAATTTTCTTTGGCACATTTTGTTTGATGCTTCCATGGGCAGTAAAAGATAGCGCTCACTTGAGCTTTATAGATGCTTTATTTATGTCTACCTCAAGTGTTTGTGTAACAGGCTTGGCTGTTGTAAGTCCCGCGACAAGGTTTAGTGTGTTTGGTAAGATTGTAATGGCTATTCTTATGGAGGTTGGAGGATTATCCTTCTTGACGATTGCTGTTTGCTTTTTTGCCATTTTAGGTGGCAAAATAGGAATTAGTAACAGATATCTTTTAAGAGAAGCACTAAATCAAAATTCAATAGCTGGAATTGTACAGCTTGTCAAGCGAATCATTTTGATTTCTTTTATCATTCAAATGATTGGTGTTGTATTAAATTATCTCGCATTAATGTCTTATTATAATTTTAAATTTTTTCCAACTATAGGAGCATCCATATTTCATTCCATAGCTTCCTTTAACAATGCAGGCTTTGATATTTTTGGAGAACAAAGCCTAATTCCATTTAAGGATAATATTCTTTTGAATATTTCAACAATATTATTAATTCTATGTGGTGGCTTAGGCTTTATAGTGATAGAAGAGATTGTTTCAAAAAAAAATTTGAAAAAATTATCTCTTCATAGTAGAATTGTTTTAATTATGACACTCCTATTAACAATTGTTGGTACGCTTATTTTGAAATTTTCAATGTATGGTCAGATTACTTGGCTTCAAGCCTTATTTACTGCGATAACCTGCAGAACTGCAGGCTTTACGGTAATGCCATTAGATCAGATACCGCCAAGTGCTTATGTAACATGTATTGTATTAATGTTTATTGGAGCTTCCTCCTGTTCTACAGGTGGAGGTATTAAAACAACAACAATATTTGTAATATTTTTAACATTGTTCTATTATGCACAAGGAAAGAAGCCTAGAATTTTCCATAGAAAAATTTCAGATGGGTCTATATTCAAGGCATTCGTACTTTTTGGAGTTGCCGTAATGATGGTAATGCTAGGAACATTGCTTATTGGCTTTAGTCAGCCAGGCTTAGGATTGGAAAAGATATTATTTGAAATTGTGTCAAGCTTTTCTACAACTGGATTAACGATGGGAATAACACAATCACTTAATATTTTTAGTAAGGTTGTATTATGCTTTATGATGTTCTTTGGTAGACTTGGACCTCTAACAATTATTGGAGTAGTCAACCATAACTGGATGGCAGAATCTAAAGAAAAGATTCAATATGTAGAAGAGAGGGTAATCATAGGATGAAAAAGAGTTTTATTGTTATTGGTTTAGGACGTTTTGGTTCCTCTGTAGCTAGAACTTTAGCAAATTTAAATTGTGATATTTTAGTTATGGATATCTCTGAGGACTGTGTTACTGAGATTTCAAGGGACATAGAGCATTGTGTCATTGCAGACTCAACTAGAATCTCCACATTAAAGGAACTAGGAGTTGCTTCAATTGATCATGCAGTCGTAGCAATAGGTAATAATTTAGAGGCTTCAATTTTAACTACAATGAATTTAAAAGCATTAGGTGTAAAGAATATAACTGTAAGAAGTGATTCTGAAAGCTATCGTGAGATTTATGAGCGTTTAGGTGCTACAGAAGTAATCATCCCAGAAGAAGCATCAGCAACCTCCTTAGCAAATCAAATTGCAAGTGATGCAATTTTAGATTATTATGCTATTGATAAAGATTATGCGATTGTTCAAATTCAGGTTGGACCTAAATTCCCTTCTCAAACCTTAATTGATTTGAACTTACGTAATAAATTTGATGTAAACATTGTAGGTATTATTCACGAGGATAAATTCTATATTCCTCGTGGTACTGACTATCTAGTTGCGTCAGATATCATGGTACTTGTTGGTACAAAACAAAAGATTAGAAAAGTAGATGCGTTTATCAATCAAGAAACAAAATAGGTGATTTATTATGCAGGCATTGGTTGTTTACAACATATATTCCGGCAAAAGTAAGATTGTAAAAAACATTGATTACATTTGCCAAAAACTAAAAAGTAAATATGAGATTGTAGAAACTTTTGCCTCTACAGGACCTAATTCCATTAGAGATTATGTTGTGCAGAATGCTGGCAAATATGATTTAGTGGTTGCAGCTGGTGGCGATGGTTCTATCAATGAAGTAGTGAATGGACTTATGATGCTTAAAAATCGTCCTACACTTGCTTATGTTCCAACAGGAACCTGTAATGATACAGGAAAAACTCTAGGATTAAAAAGAAGCTTACGTAAGACAATGAAAATTATCTTAAATGAGAATAAGACCTTCCTAGATGTAAATCAGATTAATGGACAGTATTTTATTTATGGACTTGCTGCGGGGAATTTGACAGATGTCAGCTATGCTGCAAGCTATAAGGTTAAAAAGAAATTTGGTAGATTTGCTTACTATTTGGAAACTGTTAAATCCTTCAGCAAGGATAGAACAATCCATATAGATATTCAAACGAATGATAGAGTCATATCAGGCAAATTCTTTTTGTTTCTTGCAACAAACTCTAGATATCTTGCTTCCTTTAAGCTTCATCGTAAGAAAAGAATCTATTTAAATGAAGGAAAGCTATATGTCACTTTAATCCGTAAAACAAATCGTTTTATTAATGCTATTGATTTTGCTTTATTTATGCTTTTAGGAGAACGATATAAGCACAATATAGAGCATTTTGAAACAAGTAATATGATTATAACCTCTAAAAATGCGATTCCTTATAATACGGATGGCGAAAGTCTTCCTAAGCTCAGTCGCATTGAAGTAACAGTTTTATCAGAACAAATTGAAATGATTGTTTCAAAAAGAGTTCTAAAAAGACATTTTAATTAAATAATTTTAGCTTATTTTAGACATACTATAGTTGGTGATGCATATGACCAAGTTGTCGAAAATAAGCTTTTTTTTATTTGTCAGTGTCTATAACTATCTTTGGTTAAGAATTATAATGTTTCCTTATTTTTATAATACCTATGGAAATATGGGAGTATATTATACCGCTATAATAGCAGTGGCTATGATTTTAGTCTTTGCCTTTCTTCCCAAAAGGCTTATGCAGCATGATTATGTTGAGGGTTTTAAAAAATCGAATTTCAAATATTTTTATAGTGCTATCCTTTTATTAGAAAATATATTTGGGGTAACCTTTTGTCTTTATCTGCTATCCAAAATATTTATTCCTTCAGGAAATTATTATATAATGCTGGGATTTGTGGCTATAGTTTTAGTAGCCTTATCTTACTATCAGCCTAAGGATATTATGGAAATTGCAACATTGTTTATTATTCTTGGATATGCGATTTTGACCTTAACCTTGTTTTTTTATCCGGATTTAGATACATCTTTACTTTTTCCAATTAAAGAAACAAGCATAATCTCCTTACCCATTTTTGTGGTTTTATTTTTTGGGGATAACCTAACCTTTTTAATCAATAAGAAGGATGTAGAGTTTACAAAGCTGAATTTTATAATGGCTATATTTAGTGCGTTTATTCTATTTGGAGTGGAATATTTTATTTTGATAACGAATGCAGGGGATACGCTTTTTAAAGGCTTAAATGGGGTTGGCTTTATCAGCTTATCCATTGAACCTATATCAAAATATATTGGTAACTTTGAGTTTGCCTATGTGTTTTATATTTTAATTAGCTGTATTTTTAAATATTCCTATAATTTGAGTGTGTTAAGAAATTCTATAGAGATTCATAAGCATTTTATGGCAGTAGTATTATTCATAATGATTGTTGCCCTATGTTCTGTTTGTTATATATTTATTCCTCTGCAAGGACTATATTTAAGAGTAGTTGCAGTTCTCTTATTATGTGGTTTCTTAATTTTATTTTGGTTTTTAAAGGAGTGCTATCATGTTAGAAAAACTGAAGAATAATACAGATGTAGTTTACAAAGAAACGAAGGCAAATTGTACTATAGTTTATCAGGAGCATCTATGTAATATCATCGATTTTATGAAGGATTTATATCCAAGACTTTTAGAAGATCGGTATAGTGATTTAGATGAAATCATTCCAGGAATTTGTAAAAAGATTGATGGTAATGAGGATGAAATTATTCAGCTTATTTTTTGTGGGTTACTAATTTGTGAAAGAAATAGCCAATACTATGTCTTAGATTTATCTAAAGCCCCATCAAGACCAACAGGAGATTCTATTGCAGAGCCTGATAACGTCTTTGGACCTAGAGATGGCTTTGTTGAAAATTTTAAAGAAAATATTGCCCTCATCCGAACTCGAGTTAAGGATGACCGACTTAATATTGATACGGTTACAGTTGGAAGAAGAAGTAAGACAATTCTTTCTTTATTATCTATTCAAGATATTCATAA
>CAMWJY010000020.1 GCA_947174685.1 uncultured Mollicutes bacterium
CTTTAGACTCTGCTCTAAGATATTCAACAGAAAATAATTGTTCAACATTTTTCTTTGATTGAATTTTTTCGAAAGTTAACACTTTAAATAGTTTCATTAGTTTTCCTCCTCTTTTTTCTTATAGAAGGGACAGCTTTTAACTGTTCCATCAGGATTTTTAAATCTTGTATCTGTTAAGCATCTACATAAATCATTCTTATTAGCAAAACAATCCTTTTTTGAATTTTGACACTTCATGAATGGTTTATTTGGCATTGTTAAATCTCTCCTTCCTGTAACACATGAACATACAAAACATCATCATCTATCCAATAATCATCAACCTGTAGATTCATGTCAACATCATTTTCCAGGTCATTCCTATCTCCTTCTATAAGAACAGATCCTTCTGTATTATGTATACTAAAATAAACATCTGCATTTGCATGCAATACTAGATCCTCTAACTTTAACATGGAGTATTTTCCTCTATTGATTCTTTCTTAGCTGTATAACGCTCTAAATAGACTATATATCCAATTAGCAAGCATAACAATATAACAGCAACACCCCAAAGCCATAAGACCTGATAAAAATCAAATATAAGTTGTAGGATAGCAAATAAGAGTACAGTAATAAAAGCAAGACCTTCGATTATATACAAAATAATCCCTCTTTTCCTACCTGCATTTTTTGCTAGTTCTTTTAAATGATTCATTCTCTTTTCCTCCGAAAAAGTAATTTCATAATACTAAAAATCAATACTACTAATCCTGTAATTAGAAGTGGTGAAAAGACTATCCACCAGCTATAATTGATTACGCTGAAGAATCTAAGCACTATAAGAACTGTTTGGATAGCTCCTATAATTCCTGTGATAATCTTCCATATCCATTTTTTGATAATCTCTAACATTCCTCTACCTCTTTGATATAATACCCAGGAGACAAGATTTCTTCATGCTGCTTCTGAGCTTTATCAATCATTTCCTGGATCTCTTTTGTTGCTTGATTTTCTGCTTCATCATAACTATCATAAACAATCCCCTAGCTTTCTTTGGAATCACTTAAAGCACCATCAATATCATAAATCACATATTTATATTTTTTCATCCACTAACAGCTCCTTACGTATTTGTATTACATTTGCCTTTAGAAAGATGTAATACATATTTCGAATTTTGTATTACAATTCCTGATTTGTAATACAAACAGATCTATTTGCATTACATTAATATTTTATATAGTGTTTTTTAAGTAACTCTTTTTTCTCCTCATCAGGCATTTCATACACAGCTTCTATTAAGCATCTTAACATCTTTGAATTAGTTGTTGGAAGCAAGAAAGGAAGCCCCATATCTAGAAGATTCCTTTCTTGTGTTTTACATAAAGAATCTAACTTATATTTGGCGTCCTCATCTATTCTAAGTGATATGGTAATGTCTTTATTATACCTTCCCATTTTCTAGCACCTTTCTTTTGTACTTTTCAAATAGCTCTGGATGAAGTCTTTTATTGAATCCACATATTATAACTTCATTAGCTTTCCTAGATGATTTAGGGTTCACACTTCTAGGAGCTTCGATTACCTCAAGCACGTAAACTATATCTCCATTTACAATTAACTTCATCATTATTCATTTAAACCATTCCCTATGGCTTCATCTCGAACATCTGCATATCTATCAATATGACCACAAGGGTTATCCCATCCATCACAAATCATCCAAAGACTTCCATCCCATGATCTCACATTTTTTATTTGCCCTCTAGGCTTACCACAAATTGGACAAAACCAATTTAGTAGTACCTTTGCTCTGTGGATTCCTTCATGTCTTTCACATGCAGGAATGTTTACTTCTTTGATATCTGGATTTTCAAGAAGATTTTTCCTCAGATTTCTTTTATATTGTTCTTCCTCATCTAAAACCAAAATATGCATTTGACCATTGCTTATGAACCAGCCTTCTACATCCCTATCCAAAAAACTTCCCTCTTCTAACAACTCATCTTTGTTTACGTTTGTTCCCTGTAAACCCCAATGCTTACCTTCAGAAAGAAATTTCCCCTCCAGATTAAGAATAACATAAGAATCAGATGCACTTAAATTATAATTTATTAATTCTCTTGCTGTCATTTCTAATCTCCTCTAAAAATAAAATACCAAGGTTGTTATTTCATATCCGTTTGAAACAAATCGAATTGAAATGCCTCCAACATCTCCCATATATGTATCTGGAGATTGCTTTACCTCTCTATGGAAAATTGCTTGAAGATCCTTATATGCATCTTTTGCAAAAACTGCTTGCTGTTCCTTTGGAGTTAACAATTTAAAGAGCTCATCTATATTAGAAGCTTTGCCTCTTTTGTCATCTCCCATCGGAGTGTCAACTAATATGTGATAATATGCCATATTATTCTTCATCCTCCTCTAACTTTTTGATAAATTCATAAAGCTTATTTTTTTCTTCTTGCTCTTTTTCCTTAGCGTCCTCGTATAGATCTATATCCGTAAGATTAGTAACAGCTTCAATAATAAGCTGTTCTATTACACGTGGTTCTAAGGCATCTAGCTCCCAACAGTCATAACCATACTTTTCAATATATCCTGTAGCTCTGGAATCCGTTAGTTTAGTTGGATTTGTTGGTGGATTATATAGTTCGATTTGTTCCCATGTCAATGCAATCCTATCCACTCTTACATCAGCACCAAAGAGATCCATTCTCTCCTGGATATCTCTTGTCATATCGATACCTGAAGGATCGTGATCTCCTAAATGTATGATGAAGGCTTCATACTTGCCTTCATTGTTTAACTGGTTCTTAATTCTACGTGCTGCCTCATACATTTCACTTTGTGATACATAACCTCTGCAACTAAAGCATGGAACATCAAGCTTGCTACAGACATCCTCAACAATACTGATAAGAGCATCTTTTTCTACCCATACTTCAATATAGATTCCTTGAGTGGCTCTCTTATCTATCTCATATTGATTTGCTGCAGCTTGTAAAATATCCTTTGGACTATTCCAATGAGTATTCTTTCGAAGGTGTCTTGTTCTATCTACGATAGCATTCCAATCAATTAATCCTGCCAGTCTTGCTTCAGAGATTAGATTTCCTACGTTCTTATAGCTGCGCTCATTATTAGGAATGAAACCTCTAGCTACAAGCTGATAATATACCTGTCTAAGCGTTAGCTCATAGCCTTGTTCCTGATACTCTTCGATAATACGATTGATTTTATAAATCAAAGCTAAGTTATCTGGTCTAAACTTCTTTTCCACGAAACACTGTTTCATGTGCTACTTCCTTTCTAAAAAGGAACTTAATAACTCATCCCAATCTTCATACTCTGATTCATTCTCTAAATAGTCTTCTTCATCTACTTCAATTCCAGAGTTTCTATAAATTAAAACTTCAAGTGTGGTTTTTTCCTCATTGAAATGATATTTTATAGTTGCATCATACGGAGTATTCAAACCATTAATTACATCACCATAAACATCAACAATATCATCCTCATACTCTTCTAATGTCCCTTTGAAGCTATATTCATCATCCATTTCACAAAGTGTCTTGTCAATGCCATCCACCTTGATAGCTTCATAAAATTCAATATCAATTTGTATTTCAATTCCAAGTTCTTTTTGAAGATGCTCTACTACATCTCTAAACTTAGTACCATTAGAAAGATTCTTTAAATACGATTTTGCGTTAAAAGTTGTCATTTTCTTATCTCCCATCTCTTTTAATTCACTCCATATGTTTTTAAGGACTATTGACATATTTTGCAATGATTCAGATGCTTCTGCAAACTTATGCCTTTCTTTATCATCTTTGGAAGCAAATGATATTTTCAATAAATCTCCTGCAATTATGTATATTCCCAATGAATACTTATCTATTTTTTCAATTATTTTTTCCATCTGGTTACACTCCCTATAATGCCTGTAGCTGTTTCAAGATGTTCTGCAGTTTGGATGATGAAGCATTTCTGTCCATTGCAGTACGTAATATTTGATTCATAATAGGATTCTCTGTAGCAAATTCAACAAGATCAGGAGCTAGCTTTTTCCTTTTGATACAATCTTTATCAACCCATTCATACATTTCTTTTACTTCTGCTTCAGACAATTCTAGTATTCGAATCAATCCATCATAGAAGCTTTGCTTTTTTCCTAAAAGGCTTCTAAATCCATTTTCCGTATGTCTATAAGTTGTAAACGGCATATCAAGTAAAGAAGCCATATCTCTTAAACTATAGCCTTTATCTAATCTCCTAGACCTGATAAAAGACCCAAAAGAATCTACTTCAATAGATTCTTTTACAATCTCAACTATAGGTTCTTCAGAAACTACTTGTTCTGGAGCTTCATCCTTTTTATCCTGGTAAGTTGCTAAAGTTCTTTTGATTTCTTTAGTACTAATATTATCTACATCATGTTGCTCCACAAAATACCTGGCTTCTTCTTCAGGAAGCTTAGCAAGTAGCTCTAATTTAGTTACACCTATCTTTCCTGTAGAAATGAAAAAGTCTTTTGAAAAGCTCTCATATAATTTCAAATATGTGTACGCTTGACTTTTTGCAATTCCTAAGGTTGATTTAGTGTATTCCTCAAATGATGAAAATCCTTCACCTTCATAATCTTTGCTTTCATGCATATCATGAAACTCTTTAAGAAAATCATACAACGCAAGCCCAACCTTTGCTCCTGCTTGAATGAGTCTGGTTTGGCGTGCTTGATATCTTATATGTCGTTCTTCAGGACTAATAACTACTTCATACTTACTCATGAGTAACCTCCATAAGCTTTTCTAGTTTCTTATATAGTGCTTCTAGAAAGATACACTCTGGATCTTCCTTAGGATTTAACCCTGCTTTAATCTCTCTTTTCTTTTTGTTGACAAAGCTTGAACTCATAAATGCAGATGTCATATTGAAGTATTGTATATATGGAAAGTCAATAACATCTGAAGAAAGTTTTACATATGGAGTAAAGTATGAGTCTTTCAAAAAAGAAAAACCTTCATCTTTAAAATAGTCATTCATTTCATCTAACATATCACAGATTTCTTTTAAAGCTTGAATAAGTACTTTTCTTTCATCTGCAGTAAAAGGATCCATAAGCTTCAATGCATACTTTTCAGTTTCTTCATCAGCAATACCTAAAAATATATGTTGTGGCATTCTTTCTTCTTTACCAGATTTACAGAACTTACCATAGCATGCATTCCCACTTGCGATTGGATTACAACCATCTCCACCTTCTAAATAAAAAAGCTGATTATCTGCAGTTTTTTCTACATCAAATATATCTAATGCTTCTGCAGCAATGATTGCAATACAATCTACATTTGAATCCTCAGATTCATCATACATAGTTCTGCAGCAATTCTTCTCAGTAAAAAAATCATTCTTCATCTTTCTTTGCCTCGATTCTTCCAGTTAATATCTTCACACATGCAATTCCCACACGTTCAGCATTTACTGGAACTGATCTTGTAGCCAATTCAAGCAAATCAAATGTGTTACCTCTTGAATAGACAGGGACTAGTTCTTCTCCAGCCTCTTTGATGCTAAAGCACATAAATACTGCATCAATTTTTTCTGCGTTCTGTAAAACCTTTGAAATATCCTTGAAAATAGAATCAAGAGTGATTTCAGCTTCACTTGCAATAATTGTTTCTTTTGTTACTTTGTTCATTTTTTGTTCCCCTTTTTAAATTATTTTTTGAAGCTTAATAAGCTTCTATCTGGCAAACATCCATGAGTAAATTGGGAGATAATATATAGTGCAGATGTTTACCAGGTAGAAGCTTGTCCTCATATGAGGGCTTGCTTATGCTTTTAGCACTGGTCAAGGCTGGAGAAATATAGAAACAGAAAACGTTCCTTGACCAGTTCTAGAAGCATGCCTCCTTCATGGAGGCTTGCTAGGAATTAATAATTTAAATTTTTCATTTGACAATTATTATGCAGTGTGCTAGAATAATCGTGTAAGAATTGTTCCTTGTTTAACAAGGCCGTCCGTCAGCAATATGCTGTTTCTGGCACAATTCTTTTTTTTATCTAAATTTCTTTCTTGCATATTCTTCTATCATCCTATAATCCTCAGGACTTAGAGTCCAATTTAATGGTGCAGAAAATGCACTTTTTTTATTCGCTCTCATTCTGAGTATTACATAGGATGGTTCTCTAGACTGTGGATTAGGATTTCTCCTTAATCGTACTGTTTGAGCTATTGGATGAGTTGTCATAGGTAAGAATAGATATGATTGCCCATCTTCTCCTATTATGATTGTTGGATGATTTGAAATATTGTTTTTTCTAATGTGTATAGCAAGCCTTCTTGCAGTGCTGCTAGTTGGTCTTACTAAATCTAATCGTATATCATTTATTGTCATTTTATTTTCCTTTCATATAAGCAAAATACCTGGAAGCATATTCCAGGTAGACGAAAAAACATTTTCTAATCTAATGCAATAACGTTCCAGGTACATGCTGTTTAGATTGTGAGAACAATCTTATTTAATTGAATGTGGTTTCAGCTTCACCACAAAGCCCCTAACACCCTCTTATATCTAGTTTGATAGGTCTACGCTAGATAGTGCAGCTGATTATTTCTTATCAGCAAATAGGTAGTTTTCCTCTATCACTACCAGGTACATATATACTCAATATGATAGTTACATTTAAGTAACACTTTCATACAGGGTCCAAAGCTAAAGCACAAATACATGTGCTTCTTTTGTCAAAACTTAATGCTTTCCTAAAATTCTTGTGGTATAATAGTTTTACTGGAACTAATGCTATACTCAATTCTTAAGAAGAAAATCCTCATTTAAAATGAGCTTTTTCAATCTGTCAGAAAGGAGGATACAGAAATGACTAATCAACAATTATTAGATTTAGTCAAATGTCTTGCAAGACAAGTTAAATTACTTGAAGAAAATATCTCAAGAATTTATGACAGTCTTTCAAAAAATCAGATTATCAACATCTATCCCGTCCAAGGAAGCTACGAAGATATTATCGATGCTGCAAGACTAGAAGAATTAATTTATAAATATTAGTTCTTCTTCCTGAGGTCTTAGGACCTCTTTTTTCTTTTCCTGATATTAAGTTTTGAATTTCAACAAAAACTTACAAAACTTATAGAATAATAATGCAAATCACAAGCGGATGTGTTATAATATGAGTGTCGAATTCAAATTATATATTTTACTTGTGAGGCTTTTTTCTAGAAGCCGTTTATTTTTATTGACTTTTTGTAAGAATATTTCTTACATCTCTTAATTTACCATTTTTCTGTAGGGATGTCAAATATTTTCTTACATTTTTAGGAGGTATTTGTGTTTTTTAAAGAGAATTTAAGATTTTTGACTCAAAAAGGTATTTGTAATCAAAATCAATTAAGCCAAAAATTGAATTGTACTAGGCAAACTATTAATTCCTATATCAATGGAAAAGGTGAACCTAGTTTTGAAAAATTAATTTTAATTAGTCAAATATTTAATGTTACAATAGACGACCTTTTAAAAAAAGACTTGTCAAAAGAAAACATTCAATAAGGGGAGGTATAATTATGCTTAGTGATATAGAAAAGGCATTAAATGAATCATTCAAGGATTTATTTTATAATAATTTCATGTGGCTCGTTATTATAGCTGTTGCCACTATGGTCATTTTCATTTTATATGCAAGTACACATAGTTCTGGAAACTCAAATAAATTTGATGAGTTAAACCAGAAAATAGATAGATTAGAGAAAAGAATAGATTCTATTTCTACTAAAGTAAAAGATAATGCATTAGACCTAGATAAAACCACTTTAGAAGAAATTGCTTCTGATATTAAGGAATTAAAAAAACAAATCCATTAATGTTTAATTAAATTTGAATTCGCAGGAATAGTGGAATGTTAAGCACTTTTGTTTTGTTAAAATAAACTAATTACATTATGAAAGGAATTTTAACAAAATGAACGATAATGAAGTATTAACTGCCCTTGCTAGCTTGATTAACAACGCATCAAGCAACAAAGGAATTAGTTTCGACTTAGCATTTAACAATTTTTACAGCTACAGTAAATTAAACTGTAGACCAGCAACTTTAGAATATTACAATAAAATCTATCGGATTCTAAAGCGTACTCTGGATCAATTAGGTATTGCAGATACAAATCAGATAACTAAGGCATCATACAAAGTTTTAGAGACTACTTTTAGAAGTCATGGATATAAGAATTCTTCTATAAATAAGTTTACTGATTTACTCAAGATGATATTCAAGGTCAATAATGAATTGGAGTACATCAATTATAATCCAGTAGCTAACATTAAGAAGCTAAGAGAAAATCCACCTGAAATCGAAATAATTTCTAAAACTAATATGACTAAAATTATGAAGTATATTGATGGGTTACCTAAGACTTATCAATATATCAGGAAGAAGATTTGTCTTCTACTTCTCAAAGATACTGGTGTTAGAATCAATGAACTTCTTCACCTGAAAACTGAAAATATTGATATTGACAACAATACAATATATCTTGAGTACACTAAAACACATGATACCAGATATGTATTCTTTACTGATTCTACTAAGCTTGTGTTAAAAGAATACATACGTATTAAGCCCGTTCCTGAAGAGCCTTATATAGATTATTTATTCATCAATGATAAATGTACAGATATTATGAGTAAGCATGTCATCTACCATTTTTTTGGAGAAATCAGCAATGCCTGTGGTATTGAACAATCTATATCGCCTCACAAGTGGAGACATACCTTCATCACAGAACTGGTTGAAAACAATGTAAATCTAACTAGTATCATGAAAGTTGCTGGCCATACAGAATTTAACACAACCAAAAAATACATACACCAAAGTCTAACAAATCTTAAAGAATCTATTTTAAGCATAAAAAAATAGAGCCTTATTCAATCATAAGACTCTAAGTAAGATAACGATGGAATTGTTGCTCTGTTCCTGGCAGCGACTTTTCTATCGGACTCCCGTCGCTATCTTTTTTAAAATAACTTGAAATATCAAGATATTTATATAAAAAAATGGAGCAAGCGAAGGGAATCGAAC
>CAMWJY010000021.1 GCA_947174685.1 uncultured Mollicutes bacterium
ATATTTTATCAAAGTAATTTAAAACGAAGCTAGCTAAATCCTTTTGTTTTTTACTAATCATTCCATCTAAAACAATTAAATAACCAAACAATTCATTTTCAATATGAATTTCATAACAGATACAATCTTTATCTATTGTGTAGCTTTTAGTTAAAGTTAATCTATTTAAGGATGAAATCTCTTTTTCTATATAAGAATTAATTCGTTTTAAAAATTCTGAATCTAATTCCTCGTCATTTATATCTTGATCCAATGTCGAATAAATAACTTTGTTTAGGTCCGTAATAATAAAATCCGTTTGATAGCATTCCTTTAAGGAATCACAAAATGAGGCAACCATTTCTTGATCATGATTTAATGGATGAAACTTAGATAATACAACATTATCCTCTTCTACACTAATATCCACTAAGTCTCCACTATCCATACGAAGTCTTTTACGTACCTCCTTAGGAATTACGATTCTACCAAGTTCATCGATTCTTCTAACGATGCCCATAGTTCTCATAAATATCAAATCCATTAGGTAGTATTTACAAAAACCTACAAATTTAAACATTTTTAGAAAAATTCTTTATAAATGTGATTTAAAATCTTAATTGCTGGGGTGGCAACAGAAAAGCTTGTAATACCCATACGTATAAACTCCTTCAAGGCTGGAGAAATTGCTGCAAGCTCTCCACAAATAGATAAAGTAATCTTATTTTTCTTACAAAAGGTAACTACACGCTTTAATTTAGAAATTAAATCTTTTAAGTATTCTAATTCTGTATTCTGATCATCTCTATGAATATGATAGATAGAATATACCAAATCATTCGTACCAATGGAAATAAAATCAACATCCTTAAAGCTCTCAATTGAATTTAAAGCTTCTTCTGTTTCTAGCATAATTCCAAATTCTATAAAAGAACTATCCTTCATTTCCTTTTGAATCTGAAGTACCCACTTCTTTAAAAAATCAAATTCATCTGCAGAATAAATCATCGGAAACATAATCTTCACTATATTATAAAGATTAGCCTTTATGATAGCTTCTATTTGAGTTTTAAAAACAAGGGGATTATGAATATAATTATCAATCCCCTTTTTAGAAGCAGTTATATATGATAATTGCTTATCATCGCCAACATCAAAGGTTCTAAAACAAATACTTTTATTTTTCATAGCTTGAACAGCCACGCTATAGATTTCATACTGTTCTTCTAATGTATAAGGACGATCGCTATTCATAAAGATCATTTCTGTACGATATAAGCCGATTCCATCAAATCCATAGCTTTGAACTCTTTCTAATTCGCTATTATCCGATATATTGGCTAAAAACTGATATGGACTATGCTCTATAGCTTCAAAGACTTCCATAGATAACTTTTGCGTTATTTCTTGATAATGCTTGATTTCTTGGTCCTTTGGAGATGTAATGATTTGTTGTTTTCTCGTATCAAGTATAATCGTTTCTCCTTCTATAGCAGCTATATTGGCAATCATATATGGAATATTAAACTGCCTACAAAGAATTGCCCCATGAGAGCTATAGCCTCCTTTATGTGTAATCACGCCTAAAAGCTGATTCTTATGTTGAATTAAAAAGGAAGGGTGTAATTCTTCAGCCACCAGGATAAAATCAGTTTTTATATCTAGGCTCTTCTTGCCAATAAGATTTCTTAAGATACGCTCTTTAATATCGGATAGATCCAAAGCTCTTTCCTTTAAATAGCTACTCGTAGCATCTAATAAAGGCTTCATAATCTCATTTAAAACAATTTCAACACTCTCCGAAGCAGAATGTCCTAAATTAATTTCTTGGTTAGTTTTTGTAAGTAGTAATGGATCACTTAACAAAAGAATTTGCATAGAGATATATTCTTCATTTTCTTTGCTTATCTTTTTTAAGTTTTCTAATTCCTTAATAGAATTCTTTATTGCTATTTCAAGCTTTTCTTTTTCCTTCGCAGGGTCTATTTTTACCTGAGTCATAGCTGAATAGCTTAAGATATGTACCTTCCCTATAGCTATCCCCTCAGATAATACCATTCCTGAATAACAGCCCATTTTACTCACTTCCTAAATACAATTGCAGGCACTAGCATTTCATCTGCAGTAATTCCTGCATGATGACTTTTAAACTCAAAGTTTTCTTCTCCTTTATAATTAAAGCAATACTCCTTCTTCGCAACAGCCACATAATCTGCTAAAAAGTCATAAACCCTAGTATGAGGAATCTCATTTCTTTTACCAAAAAATTCCTGATGCATTGCCTCACTAGATGGCATAATATCATAAGCGTAGCCAAATAGCTTTTCAAAAAGCTTTGGGAAAATAGCTCTATATTCATCCTTTACTCTAAAGGTAATACATCTAGAATCATTTGAAGGCTTGCGTTTTAACATCTTTAATAGCGTTGTACAATTATAAAATTCAATATTTTTTATATTGGTATGTCCGTGATCTGCACTAATAAAAAGTAGTGTATCCTTAGGTAGCTTTTTTGCATACCAAGATAAATCCTTATCCATATCCTGTAGCTTAGCTATAACCTCATCAGCAAAGGTACCAAATTCATGCATCAAAGAATCTGGTTCTGTAAAATACACATACTGGACATTTTGTTTCTTCTTTTTAATAGATCTTAAACTCTGCTTTAAAACACTTTTAAATTTTCTTTTACGCTTTTTAAAATTTGGATTATGTATCGATCCATTTACCTTTAAATCAGTATAAAATGGTTCATAGTGTAAAGCCTTATATCCATTAAATCCGGTGGGCTCATCTGTGAAATAATCCTTGCCATTAAATAAAACAATATTTCTCTTAATCTCTTTAAAATAATTCTGCCATCCTAACCAACCTGTTCTAAGAGGAGATAAACCTGAAATAGTTGCGGTAGTAGATGCTGCAGTTGTAGAAGGATAAATCGCTGTATTTGTATATAAATGATGCTTTCTTAAAAAAGAATCTGGCTCTAAATTATTTTCTAAAATATTTTCTCCTAATCCATCTAATAGCATTACAATCACATTTTTATATCTTTTTTCCTTAAAAATATCTTCCATATGCTCATCTAAAGAATAATGAGCTTTTCCCCCAAACTGTTTGCGTATAGAGGATATCGTATTTAGAATACAGTGATCATAATTAGGATAAACAATCTTATAATCCTTATCTAACTGTCTTAGTGTATCTTTAATATTTTCATCTACTACATCTACTGGAATAAAGGAAAGTAAATAGCACTTATCTTCTTTTGTAAGCTCGATACAAAGATGAATAGAATCTGTAATCTGATACTCTTCATTTAGCATTTGTTCTACTGTGTCAAAATATTCCTTTTGATTCTCAAAATACCAGTATTCATAGTTCTCATGAATCTTTATCTTTTGCATCAATGCTTCACCTCCATTGTCTCTTGAATCTTCAAGCCTAATTCCTTTGCAAATTCTTCTGCTTGACGAATATAGTCACAAACTAAGCTTTTAGGATCATGGGCATCAGCACCAATAATAATTTTTAACTCTGGATATTCCTTAGCAATTTCCCAAAACTCTCTACATGGATATAACCATTCTAAAGAAAATCTAGAATTATTAATTCCATTTGCATTGAGCTCTAAATAGACATCACACTCAATTGCAGTTTCGATAATTTTTCTAGAAACGTATGCACAATGCTCATCAAATGTTCTTTCCATATGGACATCCTTATATGCATACATAAATAAATCAGGATGAACAAGTGTATTAAATAGTCCTGTTCTCATTCCGTCTATTGCAGCCTTCATATAGAAATAGATTGTTTCATAATCCACTTGAAAATAGCTATTATAGATTTGATCCTTATACTCAAACATATGGATTCCTAAATTTAGATAATCTACTCTCTTTCTTAGGTATCTAGCAAAAAAATCACTTGTAGAAAAATACTCAATCTCAAAGGCAGAAAGAATCTTAATTTTTCCAGCATACTTTTTCTTTGCTGCCTCTACTTCAGGAAGATACTTAGTAAGAGCTGTATCTAAAGTCATCGTGTTATAATTTCTTCCAAAGCGTTCAAATTCAGAGCTACTCATAAAGCATGGTAAAAGAGGAGCGTGATCAGAAATGCCAAGCTCTGTAAAATTATGCTTAAGTGCAACTTCAATATAATCCTCGGCATGACCTATTGCATGATTGCAATATATCAAATGAGAATGATAATTCGTATGTATCATTGGATTTCACTCCTTCTTTTCTAAAACATTATACCACAGCAGAGGACTTTTTTAAATTCTTTCATCAAGAAATCTTAGACAAAAGCTATATAAATTTTTAGTAAAAAAAAGGTCATATCAAATCCATATGACCTATAAAGCTTATTTACAAGAATATAATGAGGAGATTTTATTAAAAGGGACTCCTGAAATAAAATCTTCTATTGCAGACTTTGCTTTAGTTAAGGCAGGTTCAATTTCTGCAAGCTCATCCTTATTAAATTTTTGTAATACCCAATCGATAACAGGGATGACCTCACTTCTGCCAATGCCTATCTTAATTCTTTTGTATTCTTCTGTTCCTAAATGTGCAATGATATTCTTATGACCATTATGTCCACCAGCACTACCCTCTGCACGTAAGCGTACTCTTCCGTTATGAGAATCTAAGTCATCAGAGATAATTAAAATATCCTCTATGGCAATCTTATAATAGTCTTTGACAGCCTTTACACTTTCTCCGGATAAATTCATAAAGGTCATAGGTTTTAATAAGAATGCTTTTGTCCCATTTAAAGTAACACTTGCAAGCATACCTTTAAGCTTTGGCTCTAAACGAAAGATTGCGTTATGCTCGTTAGCAAAGGTATCTATAGCCATAAAACCAACATTATGTCTTGTTTGTTCATATTGCGCACCAGGATTTCCTAATCCCACAATCAGCTTCATTATAGTAATTCTCTTTTAGATTTATCATAGGAATAAGTAAATAAACCTGATAATGGTTCATCAGATAATATTCTTAGAATACCATGTCCTAACAATGTTCCTACAGATAAAACCTTAATCTTATCAATTTTTCTTTTCTCATCTAAATGAATTGTATTTGTAATAATCATTTCCTCTAAACAAGAATTCTTGATACGCTCAATTGCACTACCAGAAAGTACGCCATGTGTACAAACCGCATAAACAGATTTCGCTCCAGCTTTTTTCAAAGCCTCAGCACCAGCAGTAAGAGTACCAGCTGTATCGCACATATCATCTATTAAAATACAATTCTTACCTTCAATATTACCAATGATATTCATAATCTCAGCCTTATTTGGCTCAGGTCTACGCTTATCAATAATGGCAATTGTTGTATCTAATACCTTAGCCAGCTCACGAGCACGTGTTGTTCCACCATGATCTGGAGATACAACAACCACATCCTCTAGCTTCTTATCAATAAGATAGTTTGCAAGGATAGGTAAACCCATAAAGTTATCCACTGGAATGTTAAAGAAGCCTTGAATTTGGGCAGCATGAATATCCATACAAATTACACGGTTTGCTCCTGCAGTTTGTAATAAGTCTGCAACTAGCTTGGCAGTAATTGGCTGACGACTTCTCGTTTTACGATCCTGTCTACTATACCCATAATACGGAATAACAAGGTTGATTGTTTTTGCAGAAGCACGCTTTAAAGCATCACACATAATCAAAACCTCCATCAAATGATCATTGACAGGCTTTGAAGTAGGCTGAATAATAAATACGTGATGTCCTCTTACGGTTTCATTAATCTGTACATTAATCTCACCATCTGCAAAATGCATAATATCACAATTAGATAATGGAACACCAATAGAATCTGCAATTTCCTCTGCAAGAGGTCTGTTAGCAGATAAACTAAAAATTTTCACTTTTTTTCCTAATAAGATTGCCACGAGAAATATCCTCCGATTCTCATTTTCTATAATTATTATAACATAAGGAAAACTCTTTAAAAATATGAAAGGGTTATCATAATAAAGAATATTTAGATTCCATTAAAATAATTCTCTAAAATTGTCAAAACCTCTGTAAAAGAAGTTTGCTTATTGCATAAATCTTTAATCTTCGCACTACCAGGTTTCCCCTTTAAATACCACGCAACATGACCACGCATTTCAAGTAATGCTAATCTTTCTCCCTTTAATTCCAATAAAAGCTGATGATGCTTTTTTATTGTTTTAAGGATTTCTTCATTGCTTGGCTTATCAATTAGTTTACCCTCATTAAAGTAATTATATAACTCTCTAAAAATAAAAGGATTCCCTAGTGCACCTCTTCCAATTGCAATCGCATCTACACCTGTATATTCTAGCATATGCTTCGCAGTAGCAATATCAACAATATCTCCATTCCCTATTACTGGAATAGAAACAGCTTCCTTTACTTTCTTTATCCAATCTAAATCAGCCTTGCCTGAATAAAACTGGCTTCTTGTTCTGCCATGTACTGTAATCGCACTGGCTCCTGCTGCCTCTATTTTTTTTGCAACCTCTACTGCATTTATATTATCAAAATCCCAACCAATACGCATTTTAACTGTAACTGGCTTAGATACACTTTTTACGACATTAGAAACAATCTCATAAACCAATTCTGGATTTGTTAATAAAGCAGCTCCTGCATGAGATTTCTTGGCAACCTTATTAACAGGACATCCCATATTGATATCAATAATATCAGCATCACTACAAGTGTCAATATACTTTGCAGCTTGGACAAGACTCTCTACATCTCCACCAAAGATTTGCATACTGATTGGGTGCTCTACTGGATTTACTTTTGTCATTTTCAAGGTTCGTTCATTTTGAAAGCCTATAGCTTTATCACTAACCATTTCCGCAACCACTAGGCCACAGCCCATTTCTTTACATAAAATACGAAAGGCTTCATTTGTTATTCCTGCCATAGGAGCTAAGACCAACCTGTTAGGAATAACAACATCTCTAATCTTCCATTGCATAAATCTCATCCAACACTTTCTTAATTTCAGCTACAGGAAGTCCAATAATATTATCTAAAGATCCTTCATACGATTTGATCAAATCTCTACCTATCCCTTGAATCGCATAGCTCCCTGCCTTGCCGAAGCATTCTTTCGTTTTTATATAATTTAAAATATCTTCTATAGATAAGTCCTTAAAGGTGACATGAGAAACACAAACGAAATTATATACCTTTTCTTTATAGATTATCCCTACACCACTCATAACCTGGTGTGTACGATTTGACAAATTCCTTAGCATTTGATAGGCATCCACTTCATCTTTAGGCTTACCATAAATCACTCCATCTAAAACAACAATCGTATCACAGCCAATTAAAATACTACCATAATATTTTTCTTGTTCATGTGCTGCCTTTTTCAAACCCAAAAGCTTGACATTTTCAAAAGGCGTTTTTGTTTTATCCATAGTTTCATCTATATCAGAAACAATAATATCAAATGTATAATGCTCACGTTCTAATAGTTCTTTTCTTCTTGGAGAACCACTACGTAAAATAATTGGCTTCATAAATACAACTCCATTCATAAACAATATAATTTTATCATTAGTTTAATTCTTCTGCAAGGTATTAAAGATTGGAAAAGAAAATATTTCCTTTCTACTCTGAATGCTAAGCATATACTTTCCATTATATTTATAGAATCATCCTCACAACGACAAACTTTTTATATTGATTTTTTTATAATACGCTTTAGGTGATGCCTCATGAAAAAATATGCCGTATTTGCCTTACACTATTGTTTTTATATTGCTTCTTTATTATTCTTACCTAAGGATATTTCTATATTTACTGCTGGGTTCTTAATTTCTATTTTAGCATTAGAAAATATATGGTTTACGATATTACCTTTAAGTATCTGTTTTTACCTGCCATTAAGCCATACTTATATTCTAATTGCCATATTTGCTTATCATATCTTGTTATATCCTTTTATAAAAAAGAATAGATTTTACGCTTTGGGTGTTTTTGGATTAAGCAGCTTAACTATATTTACGGTATTATATATCTTACAAGGCTTTCATGCAGACACCTTGAAAATCATGCTATATCTTTTGGTCATATATGCAGTAATAAATGCATTATATGCATTCCAAAAAATAGACCAAAAGAATGTAATTATTCCCTATCAACAAAAGCTCATTGAATTAACTATGATACTTGGATATTTCTTTATTGTATTCTATTATTGCCAAAATACATATGTAATGTATTTTTTGTTTATGCAATTATTTTTAATCCGAGATTTCAAATACAATCTTGTCTTTACTCTTCTATATGCTTTACTCATTGGGATAAAGGATTATACACAATTATCAACTATTTTACTTCCAACAGCTATATCCTATATGCCAATCACGATAGCCTTTACCTTTACCTATAAGAATATTCTATGGATATTTGGTATAGTATATAGCATTTTGGTAACTCTTCTTCCTTTCACAGATAAAAAGCTTTCTATTGAACAAAATTATATAAATACTTTATTTGATGATTTTAATAAGTATATTACAAATTTAAATGAAGAGTATAATAAGAATTTAAAAATAAAAGAACTAAAAGAAAAAAAATTTAATGAAATCAGTAAAACCTATTGTTCTACCTGTATGAAAAGTACACTATGTAGAACCAAGCTTGAAAAAAGATACAGCTTTTTATCAGCAGCAATGCTAGGGTACAGGCAAAATATTTATGACTGCCCATACTATAATCGCTTTGTCATAGATGCGAATACAGAGAATATGAATAAAAGCTTTGAATATAGTGCAATGAAATCCTTATCCTTTGAATTAAGCTATTTGTATAATCAAAGCCTAGCATTAAAAAAAGAATATGAAAAATTCATATCCCTATTGTTCAGCTTTGGATATCCTATAAACGCTCTTGATATTAATCTAGCTTCATCTTCA
>CAMWJY010000022.1 GCA_947174685.1 uncultured Mollicutes bacterium
TTCTGTTATAATAATTTCATTTCTTAAATATGTTTTCATATAAAAAAACTAAGCTGTAGATTTTACAGCTTAGCATCCTCGTTTTCTTCAATTTTTTCTCTAGCAATGGCTAGCATAAGTTTAATTCTGTTTTCTTGATTTACCTTAGTGGCAGAAGGGTCGTAGTCAATGGCTACAATATTTGCATCAGGATGAATGGATTTAATCTTCTTCATAACGCCTTTACCACAAATATGATTTGGTAGACATCCAAAAGGCTGCGTACAAATAATATTATCATAGCCTATTTCTACAAGCTCCATCATTTCAGCAGTTAGAAGCCAACCTTCCCCCATCTTTGTTCCATGGGATAAAATGCCTTCAGATAAATCCTTAGTATGAGAGAAGTATTTCATAGGTGTGAACTTTGTTTTTTTCATACTATGAATCATTAACTTTTCTCTACGTCTTAAATACCAAATAAGAAATTTAGAGACCATCTTTTTCATTTTACCATGACCATAGAATTCATTATCATAAATAGAATTATATAGACAATAGAGGATGAAACCATAAAGACCTGGAACCATAACCTCAGCATGCTCACTGACTAAGAAATCTTCTAAATGATTATTTCCTAAGGCAGCGTATTTTACATAGATTTCACCAACTACGCCAACCTTTGGTATGGCGTGTGATAAATCTAAAGATAATGCATTAAAGCTCTTGGCAATGGCATTTAGATTCTTTTTTAAAGCTCTATAGGAAACTCCTTTTTTATGTTCAAACTGTTTACCAATTTTATCAACCCAGCTTAAGGCTAGCTTTTTAGCAGAATCAGCTTCTGTTTCATAAGAACGTGTTTTATTAAACAGATACATAATTTCATCACCATAGGTCATTGCTGCGGCGATTTTCTTAATAAGAGAATACGTAAGCTTTAAACCACTATCCTTTTCTAGATTAGATGCATTCAAAGAAACTACAGGGATAAAACCATAGCCTGCTTTATCTAATGCTTTTCTTAAAAGATGGATATAATTAGAAGCTCTACAGCCACCACCTGTTTGGGTGATGAGAAGAACTAGCTTATCATGATCTGTTCTGTGATTTAGATTATCGATAAACTGACCGATAACAAGAAGTGCTGGATAACAAGTATCATTATGTACATATTTTAAGCCTTCTGTAACAACATCTGGTCCCTCATTTTTCATAATTTCTACGTTATACCCAGAGGCAATTAATGCCTTTTCAAATAATGCCATATGAAAAGGAAGCATAGAAGGAATTAAAATGGTATGAGTTTTACGCATAGAAGCGACAAATTTTGGATATTCAATATTTTCGTTTTCCATTACTTTTCCTCCTTTTGCTTTAGAGCGGCAAATAAACTTCTAAGACGAATCTTAACGGCACCTAAATTTGTAATTTCATCAATTTTGATTTGTGTATAAATTTTGTTTCCACTTTCAAGTATAGCCTTACATTCGTCTGTTGTAACTGCATCAAGTCCACAGCCGAAGCTAACAAGCTGAACTAAATTCATATCAGGCTGGGTTGTACAGTATTTTGCAGCAGCGTAAAGTCTAGCATGGTAGGTCCATTGATTTAATACTCCAACCTTAAACTTAGGAACTAAATGAGAAATAGATTCCTCTGTAACAACAGCTACATCAAAGCCGTTGATTAGTTTATCAATGCCATGATTTACCTGAGGATCAACATGATATGGACGTCCTGCAAGTACGATGATTTGTTGATGATTTAATCTTGCGTTAGATATGATTAGATCTGCTTGCTTTCTTAAATCAGCCAAATAATCTTCATACTCCTGGTAAGCAAGAGTAGAAGCTCTATGGATTTCTTTTTTAGAAATATTATATTCCTTAAGATGTTCCTTCATCTTTTTTTCAAAAATACCTTTATCATGAATACCAATAAAAGGGTGAATAAACTTGATGTCTTGAACATCCTTCACATTATTTTCAATAGTTTGTGGATAGTAGGCAACAATAGGACAATTGAAATGATTGTCTCCCTTTTTCTCATCAATATTATAGCTCATACATGGATAGAAGATAGTATCAAATTCATCTTCCTGTAATTTAGCAATATGGCCATGCACAAGCTTTGCAGGATAACATACAGTATCTGATGGAATCGTATGTTGGCCTAGTGTGTATAGCTTTTCATTAGAAAAACCACTATTATAGACTTCGAATCCTAAATTAGTAAAGAAGGTATACCAGAATGGCCAAAGCTCATACATATTTAAAACGAGCGGGATTCCCAGCTTTCCTCTTTTTCCTGAAACAGGCTTATAGCTCATTAGCTTATTACGTATATATTCATACAAATTAGAGTTGTTATTTGTTATCTTTTTAGCTAGAGGCTTTTCACAACGGTTTCCACTGATGAATTTATTTTGGTTACTTCCAAAGGTGTTTAAAGAAAGAAGACAGTTATTATTACAGCCCTTACAAGTAAAGTTTTGTACCTTATGCTCAAAGCCTTTTAATTCTTCTTTAGTAATTGTGGTAGAATGATCTAGCTTTAAGGATTTTGCATAAAGGGCAGCACCATAAGCACCCATAAGTCCAGAGATATTAGGACAGACTACATTTAAATTCAATTCCTTTTCAAAGGCCCTAAGTACAGCTTCATTGTGGAAGGTTCCACCTTGCACAACAATATTTTTACCAAGCTGTGCACTTGTTGTAGCACGTATAACTTTATATAATGCATTTTTAACTACAGAAATAGATAAACCTGCTGAGATGTTTTCTATAGTTGCGCCATCCTTTTGAGCTTGTTTAACTGATGAATTCATAAATACAGTACATCTAGAGCCTAAATCTACAGGCTTATCTGCCATAAGTCCAAGCTTTGCAAAATCTTCAATCTTATGACCTAATGCATTTGCGAAGGTTTGTAAGAAGGAACCACATCCAGAAGAACAGGCTTCATTTAAAAAGATGTTGGCAATTGCATTATTTTCAATTTTAAAACATTTGATATCTTGTCCACCAATATCAATGATAAAATCTACATCAGGCTTAAATTTGGCTGCAGCTCTAAAGTGAGCCATTGTTTCAACAAGACCAGCATCTAGGTTAAAAGCATTTTTTGCGAGCTCTTCACCGTAGCCAGTAGAAGCACTACCTGCAATATTAAGATTAGGATATTTATTATATAATTCAGTAAATATAGTTTGAATTACCTCAACAGGGTTTCCTTTATTTGGTTGATATTTTTCAAAACGAATTTGTTCCTCTTCATCAATTAAAACAAATTTTAAAGTAGTAGAACCACTATCAATACCTAAGTAAAGCTTTCCTGTATAGCCTTCTAATGGAAGACTATCGATATGTGCCTTTGCATGACGATCTCTAAATTCTTTTAATTCAGCATCATTTGCAAATAAAGGCTGGTTATATGCGTAGGTTGCAAGATTAATATAAGTCCTTAAAGCTTTTATTTTTTCTGTGATTTGAATCTTTTCTTTAGCACAAAGTGCTGCACCTATTGCAACATAATATAAAGAATTTTCAGGGCAAATGCCTTGAACATTTAAAGCACTATCAAAGCTAGCCTTTAGCTCAGATAAGAAGGTTAATGGTCCTCCTAAATAGGCAACCTTACCCTTAATCTCTCTACCTTGAGCAAGTCCGCCAATCGTTTGATTGACTACAGCATTAAAAATAGAAGCAGCTATATCAGATTTAGATGCTCCCTGGTTTAATAAAGGCTGAATATCTGATTTAGCAAATACTCCACAACGAGAAGCAATTGCATAAAGCTTTTGATGGTTTAAGGCTAAACCATTGATTTCTGTGATATCAACATTTAATAAGGTTGCCATTTGGTCGATGAAAGCACCAGTACCACCAGCACAAGATCCATTCATACGAACCTCCATACCATCTGTAAGGAATAGAATTTTAGCATCCTCTCCGCCAAGCTCAATAATACAATCTGTTCCTGGAATTAAGGTATTTGCTGCAATACGAGTGGCATAGACCTCCTGAACAAAAGGAATACCAACACCTTCAGCAAGTCCCATACCTGCAGAACCAGAGATAGCTAGATAGCATTCATCATCAATCCAGTTCAAATTGATAAGCTCTTCTAGTTTGGCGATAATATTGTCTTTTATATGTGAATAATGACGTTTATAGTCAGAATATAGTATTTGGTTATTTTCGTCTAAAACAACACATTTAATTGTTGTTGATCCGACATCAAGTCCAATTTTTTTCATAGCTAAACCTCCTGACTTTTCTTCGTACAAATTTTATTATATTATAAATAATATAACAAGTCAATTCAAGAAAAATAGAAAAATATAATTATCTTAATGCTATACAAATATAGAATAAAACTTTTATTCTTTCCTGTTTTTCTTATAATTCTTTATAGAAAATAGAATTTTTGCAAAAATTACGCTTTCATTATGTGATTTGTTCTTGATACAATTGCGAATTTAAGATATAATATTTAAGAAGTATAATATTTTTAGTATGTAAAGGATTTGATGGATATGAAACGTTTAATTGCATTATGTTCTACCCTATGCTTAGGATTACTTATAGTATTAACAAGTTGTAATAGTAAAGACACATTACCTAACATTATGGGGTCTTTAGATATAAGAGCTTTTAAAACAGATTTAAGTGTAACTGCAAAATTCACAGATAGTGAAGAACATGATTTATATAATGATAAAGTGAAATCTTATATTTCAGTAAATAGCACAGGAGAAGAAGTAAAGGAACTTTCTAGAAAAGAGGTTACCATTTCGAAGCCTTCAACTGCTGAAACTACTCTCATAGGAAGTAAGCTTGAGTTTTCTAGTTTAACAGCTGATACAACATATTCTGTAAAACTTATCATCTCTTCAAAGGGAGTCCAAAAGACTTTGACAACGAAAGAGGTAACCACCTTGAGTACAGGTGAGAGTGAAGATGATCCAATTTTAGTGGATAGTTTAGATATGCTACTTGGTATGAATAAAACGAAAGATGCATATTACAAATTGACTACTGATATTGATTGTGGTGGTTCTATTTCTTCTATTTTTAATTCTACAAGTACTTTTGCTGGGACTTTTGATGGAGATGGACATAAAATTTATAACTATAAAATGGATAGCAATCAATATACAGGCTTATTTGGCTATATGTCTGGTGCAACAGTAAAGAACTTGGTTTTAGAAGATGTAAGCTATGAAGCTACTCGTTCTAATACATATCTAGGAGCTTTAGCCGGATTAGCTAAGCATTGTAAAATATCTAATGTAACAGTGAAAAATTTAAACTTCAAGCATTCTGGTCAAACTACTACCTATTCTTATGTTGGTGGTTTAATTGGTCAAGCAGATAGCTGTGAAATTAATAATTGTACTGTTGAAGAAGCAAGCATTGAGATTCCTTCTGCAAGATTAAAAATGTATGTTGGTGGTTTTGTTGGTGAAAATAAGAAATCTAATATAACGGATTGTCATGTTATTGGAATAGTTAATGCAAAGATCTATTACACATCTAACGCCGATGGCTGTTTATATTTGGGTGGATTCTCAGGGATTAATGATTCAAGCTCTGGTATTATTAACTGTTATTCTAAGGTAAATATCACTGTAACAGAGAATGATGGTACACCTGGTTCAGGTAGAACAACCTTTAAGTTATATGTTGGTGGCTTTAACGGTGGAAACAGAAAGGATGCTTCTAGGTTTAATAATTGCGCAAGCATAGGAGATATAGATGTATCTGTAAAATCTGCTTATTTTGTTTATGTTGGTGGTTTTGCTGGATATACAGATAGCCAAAACATAGCTTTATATGACGCTTGTATTTATGTACCTAAAGAAAACGGAGTAAAATTAACATTAGCTGAACCTCCAAAGGCTAGTGAGGATACAAAGGATGACGAAGAAAATAAAGATAAGGAAGAACCAAAAATAGAGCAGGTTGCTTTTGTATCTATGGCAGTAGGTAAGATTGATCCAAAGAATGAGAATACAGTGCATGTAATTGTTTATCGTGATTTATTAGAGATTACAAATGAACATGAGAAGGTAACCAAAAATTCATATATTGTAAGTCAAGATTTGACTTCCTTTAGTGAAGCCATTCGCAATGTGATTTTGGAAGCATAATCGGAGCGTACGCTCCTTTTTGTGCTAGTTAGAGGAGATGAAAAAATGGGACTGAAGATATATAATTCTCTATCCAATCAGATAGAAGAATTTATACCAATCCAACCTGGAAAAGTAAATATGTATGTCTGTGGTCCTACTGTGTATAACCATATACACATTGGTAATGCACGACCAGTAGTCTTTTATGATATGATGAAAAATTATCTGCAATATTTAGGCTATAATGTGCAGTATGCTTCAAATATCACAGATGTTGATGATAAAATAATTAATCAAGCTCTTGCTGAAGGAAAGACTGAGAAAGAAGTCGCAAGCTTTTATGAAAAGTGCTATTTTGAAGCAGTAGAAAAGCTTGGAAGTGCTAAACCAGATTTTATTCCTCATGCAACAGAATATATTGATGAGATGATATCCTTTATTGAGAATTTAATTCAAGAGGGATATGCTTATGAAGTAGATGGAGATGTATTTTTCCGTGTTAAAAAAATAGCTAACTATGGCTGTTTATCTAATCAGGTCAGTGAAGATTTAGAACAGGGAGCTAGAATTTCCATTAATGAGAAAAAAGAAAATCCTTTGGATTTCTCCTTATGGAAAAAAACAGAGGTAGGAATCAAATGGAATTCTCCATTTGGAGAAGGACGCCCAGGCTGGCATACTGAATGTGTTGTGATGAATCATAAGCTGTTTGGAAATCAAATTGATATCCATGGTGGGGGAATGGATTTAAAGTTTCCACATCACGAAAATGAAATTGCTCAAAATGAAGCCTTATATCATAATCCTTTAGCAAAGTATTGGATGCATGTAGGAAGATTAGAATTTGAAGGACAAAAAATGTCAAAATCTTTACATAATGTTATTTATGTGAAGGATTTAGAGAATACTAAGAGTGGAATGATTATGCGTATGGTACTTGTATTTACACCATATCGTAATAATTTCTCCTATTCTCAGGAAATATTTGATCAGTATGAAAAGGTATTTGATAAATGGCAGCGTGCGTATAAGCAAGGTTTATATGAACTGCAGTTGGCTAGTAAAAATGTTGATTCTTTAGATGATTCTAATATGAAAGAGTTTGAAGAATATATGAATCAAGATTTTAATGTTCAAAATGTTATGATGCTCATAGAAAAAATCACAAAGGAGTTAAATGTTTCTATTCGGAGTAAAGATTTAGAAACAACTTCTAGAAAGTGGAATACGCTTCATAAGATTTTACATATTCTAGGAATTAAATTATTTGTGGATCCGATGAATGATTCCCAGCTAGAGGTATATCGCAAGTGGAATACTGCAAGGCAAAATAAGGATTTTGATGCAGCTGATACTTATCGTAAGCAGCTTGTAGATTGGGGAATTCTATAATGGATGCTAATTTATATAACGGATTGACCTTAGCTTATATAGGCGATGCAATCTATGAAGTATATGTTAGAAAGCAGGTACTCGATGCGGGCTTTACAAAAGTAAATGAGCTACATAAAAAAGTAACCAGCTATACAAGTGCTTTAGCCCAAGCAAAGACAATCCATTATTATTTGGGGCATAATATACTAACAGAAACAGAGCTTAATATATTTAAAAGAGGTAGAAATTCACATGTTCATACAAAAAGGAAAAATGTGGATTTAGCAGATTACTTGGATGCAACCGGTTTTGAAGCAGTATTAGGATATCTGTATTTGAAAAATGATACATTACGTTTAGAGGAGCTAATAGCTATTTCTCTAAATATAAATTAGGAGGTAAACCATGGCAACTTTTGATGACAAGAGTATTTTCAGTAAGCGTGCAAATGAAGAAGAAAAAACGCCTGAAGCTGAAAAAGCAAAAGAACTTGAAAAGGAAGAAATTCTAGAAGCAGAAGACCAAGATGAAGTTGAAGAGCAAAAGGAAGTTATAGAACCAAATGATTCTGACTCTGAAGATCACACTAAAGTCATTGGTGAAGAACTTATTGAAAGTGAATCTGTTCGTAAGGCTCGCGAAAAACGTGAGAAAAAGGAAAAGAAGCTTGCTGAGAAGAACTATGCTAAAATGGTCAGGAAGCATCGTAAACAGCTGAAAAAGAATCCAGAAAATATCAAAAGATATGACACGGATATAGAAAAAGGCTTACCTGATGAGGTTGTTGAAAAGCGTATTTTAGATAATTTAGTCAATGTTACTAAAAAAGGTTCAACAAAATCTAGAAGTAAGATTATATTTTCTAATATATTTACTTTCTTTAATATCTTGACTCTTGCTATTGCAATATGGTTAATAACCATTCAAGCATGGACAGATTTAGTATTCTTGCTTATCGTTACTGCAAACACAGTAATTGGTATTGTTCAAGAGTGGAGAGCTAAAAATACAATTGATAAATTATCCTTACTATCTGCTCCTAGTGCTTTAGTTATTCGTAATGGTTCTAAAAAGGAAATCAGCGTTAGTGATGTTGTATTAGATGATTTAGTTGTATTTGAAACAGGAAATCAGATTTGTGCTGATAGTATTGTAGTAAGTGGTACAGTTGAAGTAAATGAATCCTTATTAACAGGTGAAAGTGATGCCATAATCAAAAAGGCAGGAGATTTATTATTCTCAGGATCCTTTGTTGTTTCTGGAAATTGTCGTGCTCGTGTAGATAAGGTTGGTAAGGATAATTATATTGAAAAGCTTTCTGATCAAGCAAAGCTATATCGTAAACCTAATTC
>CAMWJY010000023.1 GCA_947174685.1 uncultured Mollicutes bacterium
AAATAGTATAGTGTAATATTACATACTCCTATTGCCTTACAATATCCATTTTCATATAAATATTCTAAGCCTCGCCAGGTATCTAATAATTCCTCATAGCTTCTTGGCATCCAGTGAATAAAATATATATCTACATAAGATAAACCTAAGGCTTTAAGACTTTTTTTACATTCATTAATTGCCTCATGAAATCCTACTTTTTTAGCATAAAGCTTTGTGCTTACAAGAATAGATTCTCTATCAATATTGCTATCTGCAATTGCCTTGCCTACTTCTCTTTCATTTTGATATACAGAAGCAGTATCAATAAGTCTATATCCCGTTTTTAAGGCATGTAAAACACTTGTATAAGTATCGGTTCCTTCCAAAAGGAAGGTTCCGATACCTAATTTAGGAGTACTAGCCTTTACATCAATCATTCTGCAAAGATGATGCAAGGCCAAATGGTTTCTGCATTTCCAATCATATTTCTAACGCTGGAATATGCAGCATCCATTGTTTCATTTGTAATTATAAAGGTGAAATTATCAGATTTTAATTTATTCTTCATAAAATCAGTAATATCAATATAGTAAGTTAAGAATGATTCATTTACAGCAACACACTCAAAATCTGTAGCAAGTACACATTCGTTATTTGGATCATAAATCTTAGCCTCATAAGGATAAGAGGTAATTGGATATTCTCCACTTGGATCCCAAGAAAGACTTGAATTGTTTGTTGGGTTATTTATGTATGGAGCATTTCCCCAGGTTAATTCTTTTGCTTCCCATTCCAAATCCTCTTTTACCCAGAAGAAGAAATGCTGTTTAGCACTCTTAGAGGTTGTAGTAATTCTTACATAAACCTTTGAAGAGGATTCTAATACAGAGCGATCAATATTGTATTGTTCATAGATTACACGGTTAAATAATGGTTCAACGTGTGAACCCTTGAAGTAATAATAGCCTGTTGGGTTAATTGTACTTTCATAATTTCCACGATTTATATTGCCTTCTTGAACTGGATATACGCAGGTTCCCTCAACTGGATCAAAGTAGTTAGACATTGGTGGTAAAACAAAATCTGCTTTGTCAGATAAAATTTCATTTGCACAGCTTACAAACTGATTATTTTTAATCTTTGTTCCATCCTTATAGGTTTCAAAGTACATTGCAGTTTTTACATTTTTAATGGTATTACTTTGAATATCTAGCTGATATAAACCGATAGATGGATCATTCCATACATAGGAATAGTATGAAGAAATACCAACGCTTTCTCCAACGATATTAGAAATTTCATTATTTCTAATAGTTGTATTTGGACCAAAGGTAATACGAATTCCTGTAGAGCCTTCCTTTAAATTCTTAAATACATTATTATAAATCTGTGTATCTGGAGTGCCATAGGAAACTTGAATTCCACCTAAAGCATTTTCCACTTCATTTCCATAGATAACATTTCCAGGTCCAGTAGCATCATGAGTAGATCCAGGGTTTCCTAAACCTATTCCTGTTTTTGTAACGTTAGCTACTTTATTTTTAGTAAATACATTTAAGAACTCATCCTCACCATGTAAATCTAGTGGCTCATCCTGACAGCCATCAATTGAGTTATTATAAACTACGTTGTTATGAGTAACATAGGATAATATAATCGCATGACGTAAATAAGGACCCTTAAATGTGTTATCTGATATAAAATTATATCTTGAATCTGTAGTAGAGCCAACCATACTGAAGCTTTCAAAGCCGTTTCCAGTAATACAGATTCCGTAGCCAGCACCACCGCCACCTATATCAGTAGCATCAGAAATTTCACAATCCTTAACCTTACAATCCTGTGTCTTCTTTAAAGCAATTGCACTTTCCTGGAAATAAGAAATCTTACAGTTCTTTATGACAACATTTCGAGTACTTTCAATTGGATCTGTATTTACTACAGAAATTTGTACCTTAGGTGCATATTGATTGCCCTCTGGATTGTTTCTGCTTGTGCTTAAATCTGTTGGCATGTTTTCAGCAGGTACTTCTGCTGTAAATGTCAAATCACTAATTGTAACATCAGATGCATTCATAACTGCTAATGTTGCAGTAGATTTTGATAGGTTATCATTTGCACTAAATTTAGATACTAAAATTGTATTATCTTTACCTGCTCCTCTAATACCTATACCATTTGTATAAATGTAGATGTGAGCAAAGTGAGGACTACTTAAAGTGTTTGAAGAAAAGTAATATTTTCCTGCAGGGAAGTAAATATAATCTCCTTCTTTTGCAGAAGCTATTGCTTGCTTTACAGCAGTTGTATTATCAAACTCTTCATCATTGGCCTTTGCGCCAAACATAACAACATTAATTCTGGTTCCTGTTGCTTCCTTATCTGCCGGAAGCTCATGTACTGTTCCATCTGGATTATAAAAGCCAGGTTTAGTATAATCCTTATTATGTCCCCAATCTCCGGTATATTCATAATCTAAACCATCAATATAATTTGGGTCTAAAGAAGGATCAATACGCTTTTCTACATCTACATCGTCTGTACCATTATCATCTAGCTTTGAATTTGGCTCTGATGGTTTTTCTGTTTCAGTTGGTTTACATGCAACTAAAGAAATTCCAAAGAGCAAAGTAAGAAGCATTACTAAAAATCGTTTCATTCTATCATTCCTTTCTTTTTTAATTTATTTTATTATCTTCCTGATAAGTGTTCGGTCCATTATTGATTACAATGCCATCCTGACAGGAAAGAATTTCATTTCTTATCAGCTGTGTAAATTGTGTTCCTCTTGCAACAGTCACACCATATTTACAATTGACAAAAGTATTTTCATAAAGCACATTTCCATAACCACTTTCATCATGTGAGGATCCTGTATTACCAAGACCTAAGCCCGCTCCTCTTCTAGAGCCAGAGCCATAATTCTTAACAAACATATTTAAAAATTCATCCTGTCCATGAACGTCATAAGCATCATCAGCAGTATCTGTTACTTCATTATTATAGAATAGATTATTATGAGTTACATAGGATAGAATAATTCCATGTCTAATGTATGGACCTATTACCTTAACCCCTGTAATAATGTTATAGCAGGAGTCTTGGTTTGTACCAACAAAGTTGAAATATTCATGACCATAGCCTCTAAGCTCAATACCATAGCCAGCACCACCGCCACCAAGGTCAGTAGCCTTAGTAATTACAGAATCAGCAATCTTACAATCTCTTGTACAGAAAAGTCTGATTCCATCATACTGGAAATATTCAATATAAACATCATGAATATAAATGTTTTTTGTAACGGTTAAAGAACTCGTATTAAAAACAGATATTCCAAATGCTGGAGCAGTTGCATTTCCTTTTGGATTATTTACTGTTGTATTGTTATAATCTTCAGGAAGGCAGGAATCATCTGTATTTGCTGTAAATCCAAGATTGGAAATCGTGCAATTTGACATATTTCCAACTGCTAAAATTGTTGTCTTTTTTCCATAGGTTGCATGCACATATTCTCCATTCAAGAAGTTGGAAACTAAAATGGATTCTTCTTTTCCCTCGCCAATTAAATTCACGCCTTCCTTAAGCTGAATATGAGTATAATAAGGGTAGGTGACAACTGCTGTAGAGAAATAGTATTTTCCCTTTGGAACAAAAACCTCATCACCAAAGCTAGCAGATGCAATTGCATTTTTAAAGGCAGTTGTATTGTCAAAATCCTCTTGATCTGCTTTTGCACCAAACATTTTTACATTGATTCTTTTCCCTGTAGTTTTATTTTCTTTAAAATCATTATGCTCAGTTCCATCTACATTCAAAAGTCCTGGATAAAGATAGCCTTTATAATATGGAAAGCTCTTAGCTTTTTCCTCATCCATTTTGAAATCATAGTCAGTAGTATAATTGATATTGTACTTTACAGCCTCTACTGATGCTTTTACTACAACATCGAATTTTTTTTCTTTAACTTCACCTTTATAAGTCAACTTAACAGTTAAAGTGACAGTTTCATCTTCTTTCCCTCGATTTATTTTTCCTAAGGAGGAAAGCACCTCTTCTTTGTTAGAACTCCATTCTAGAGTTACCCCATCCTTAATTGTAGGTAATTCTAGGTCCTTCATTGTCACATCCGGAAGCTTTAAATTATCATATACCGTTTGAAAGGTTTTATCCTCTGGTGGTGTTATTTCTGTCCACTTTGCATAAAGTGTGGCATCGGCTGTAATTTTAGCCCCCTCAACTGCCCCAGTATCAAATGCACTATCTATATACCAGCCATCAAAGTTCCAGCCCTCTTCTGTTAATACTGGTAAGCTAGATGGTAAAGCTGTAACACCAGTTACCTTATCAGGTTGAGTTCCATGTCCATTAATCACATATGTGACACTATAGGTGTCTGGAGCTGGTGGTTCTTCAGTCGCTACACATGCAAATAAAAATGGAATCAATAAAACCAAAAATAGTAGCTTTTTCATAAGTATTCACCTATTTATTCTTTGTACGATTGTATGCAGCCTGATAAATTTCAATATATTCATCAATATTAGCCTTTTCATAAGATTTTTTGATTTCAGCAGAGGTTTTCACTGCATTTTTATCAGAATGAATATATAAGTAAATCATATTAATCTGATCATCACCAATAGATAACGTGGCTAATCTAGCAGATTCCTGTTTTGTTAGCGAATAGCATGGAGCAGATAATTCTAATAGCTTAGAAGGCTTGTTATATCCTAAAGTTAAAACACCACATTTCTCATATAGGTTATAGCCCTCTTGAGCTTCTTTTGTCATATTTTGATATTCAAAACCAATATCTGCCTTATAGCCTACTGCCATACGAATTCCCATAAACTGCTGTCCAAAGGTTGCAACATCACCATTCGTGTAAATCTTAGACTGTTCTAAAATCCATTCAGATAATGTAGGAACCTTAGCTCCGCTAGGAAGCGTATATAAATTTTCAAAATCAGCCATTACTCCTGGAATACCGAAGTTCTGAACATTACTACCAAAATCAGAAAAGAAGAAATTAAGTAATTCTAAAGATTTATCTAAGGCTTTGCCTGTTGTATTTTTAGAAATTGCCCAACCATCAATCATAACTGTTCTTGGAATTTCAATATAGTGATAGAATTTCCCATCATGCATACCCTCTAAGGTAGTTACAGGAGGAAGCATTGCCTTAACTACACCAGTAGGTGAGCTGGCAGCTGTAGATGGAATAAAATCAAATGTCATAAAGCCTAACTGCTTTACTGTAGATGCACCTTGTGAGTTCACACTTAAATCAGAGGAATAAAAGATAGAACGGAAATCTGCACTATTATTTGTATCATCAAAATCAGGGTTAATTAAGCCTTCACTAAAAATTTGCTTCAAATAATCAAAAGCCTCAAATACCTCATCCTGATAGAAGCTATATTGCAATGTGTCATTTTCATCAACAAACCATAATCCCGTATAGGTGTTTGTTCCATAAACTCTAGTTCCACCAAAATAATTGATTAATTTAAATATTTCAGCTCTTTGATTTTTAGTTCTAAAGAAGAATGGAATAATTTCACAGGTTCCACTTTGTCCTGTCGTAAATTTAAATAAAGTATTTGGATGAAGCTTCATTACACGCCATAGGGCAACTAATTCATCAATATCATAGAATCCAGTCTCATCTAGATATAAGTCACTTCTTTTTTCTAAATCTGGATAGGTGGCATCAATATAAGAAATTAATTGCTGTCTAGCTACTGCACCAGTTAAAACGCCACCTGCTGCAGCTTGATTTTGAAGTTCAATTATATTTGTAGTAGTACGCGCCTTTGAACCCTTCCAATAGCCATTATAAGAAACATTCAATGTTTGTGTTTCTGGTAAAACATTGTCAGTATCAAGCAAGGTTTCGATCCAGTTGTTTCTTCCATAAAAAACCTTAGAAAATTCATCTAGCTCAGCAACATAAGGTATATTATAGATACCTCCATCATAAGCTGTAAGCTGTTGTTTAATTAAAGGATATTCCTCTAAATAATTCATAAAATCTGGAAGCTTGTCCTTGTAATCTAATAGATTGACAAGCTTTCCTCTAGCACCATATTCCATGAAGGTTTCAGCTACATTTCCTCCATAAATATCAGCATCCTCAAAATTTGTTGCAGCAGCAATCTGAATCATATTTGCAGCAGTTTGCCCCTGAACAGTTACATCCTTAATAGTTATATCTAAATGATTTGCTATATAATTCCATGCTGGTTTAATCTGTCCATTTGTATAAATAGAACCATCTGGAAGTGTAATTGGTGTACCTGTATTATAGGTCAATGTCTTTAAGGCATTTCCTGTTGCGAAATTAATCTTTAATTCTGTTTTATTTTTATCATCAGTAGTACCTGGCTCTATCGGGATGTTTCTTCTACAGCTGGCCAAACCAACTAAAGCAAGAACTCCTAAGCCTAAGCCTAAAATTTTTTTATTCATATAGCATTACTCCTTTACTAGGCAATAAGAATCTTCATCAATATAAAGCTCTGAATCCTTAACAGTTCTTAAAATACTTGCAGGACAATTTGGAGTGATTTCTCCTAATAAAGTATTTCTGATTGCATATTTCTTAGTAGGTCCTGGTACAACAGCCACCTTCTTCTTACAAGCAAGTAGTGGCGGAATTGTGATTGTTAAAGCCTGCTTTGGAACTAAATCAAGACGTGTAAAGCAGCCATCATTTACCTGCTGATTTCTACAAACCTCATCTAAATCCACAACCTTAACTGTTAGAGGATCATTGAAATCACAGAAAGCTGGATCATTAAAAGCAAGATGTCCATTTTCTCCAATTCCTAAAATAACCAAATCAATTGGCTTTTCATTTAATAGCTCATCATAAAGCTTTAAATCCTCTTCTACACTTGGTGTAGTACCACCAAAAGGATACCATTTTCCCATAGAAACATGATTTACTAAACGGTCCTCTAAGAATTTCGTGAAGCTTTGAGGTGCATTCTTATCAATTCCTACATATTCATCCATATGGAAGCCTACAACCTTAGACCAGTCAATGTCTGTATTCTTTAAATAAGCTAGCATTTCATTTTGAGATGGAGCACTTGCAAAGATTACTCTTGCCTCTCCATTTTCTTTAATTGCTTCTTTAATAATTGCTTCTATTCTTTTACCAGAAGCTACTCCCATTTCATTTCTTGTTGAACTAATATGAACCTCTAGTTCTCCATACATTTTAATTTTTTCCATACTTTCTTTCTCCTTTTAATAATTTTTTAAGTAATATATATCCCCAATGCATAGGCATTTCTTCAAAAGTAATGTGAACTTCTGCATTGATGATTTTAGAAAACAAATACAAAATATAATATCCACGATAAGAGTCAAACTCTTTAATCTGCATATGCTCCCAGGTTTGATTTAAATAATGAGGCAAAACATAATTGAAAGCTCTTTTTAAATCTTGATTATCTTTGAAGCTGTATCCAAAGCCTTGTAGTAAATAAGCACTTTCTAAAAGCATCTTTAATCCCATCGTTGTATAGCTTTTCGTTTTAGTACGAACAAGCTCTAGAGGCATTTTTCCTTCCTCATCAATTTGATAGGCTAAGCGATCTAATAATTTCTCATAATAGCTTTGCTTGATACTTTCTTCTTCATTTAAGAATTCTTTAATATTGACAATTAGTAAATCGTATAAAGATCCCTGGTTATTTAACCTCTTGCCCTCTATGATTCCCTGTTCTGAAGTAAATAGCCAACTTAAGAATTCCTGATGCCAAGCTTTCATTTTTAAATAAAATTCATCAGGAAGGAGATGCCTCTTATTTAAAAGGGTAAGCATATGTAAGGCATATCCATAGCTTGCTGCATAATCTATAATCCCACCAGGCTCACCATCATTCACTCCAGGAATACACTGAGCATACCTTAAATTCGGATTCATTTTAGTTTCAGGATTGATAAACCAAAACTCATTGAATTTTAAAATGATATCTAAATATTTTTCATTGCCAGTGATATATAGTAGAATTGAGCTTAAATAAGTAATATAAGCTAGTGTTCTTAAGGATTCCTTATCTCCATGAATTGCCTCAGGATTATCTACTCCATCCCGTTCTACATAAGGTAGACCATCTGGTGTATTTGGATTAGGCCAGTGATAAATTGAACAGGACATATAGTCATGAGGATTTTTACTTGGAGCTAAATGCTTTTTTTCTACAACGCTATGAATTCCAAATTGTATTGCTTCTTCTAAGAGCTGATCTAAATTTTCTAAATCCTCCTTAGTTAAAAGAGCTTTTAGCTGTTCTAGATCATCTGCCTGAAATAGATAAATGTTATTTACTATTTCATCAAAATAATTATTAAGTCTCATTTCCACCTCCACAAACATCTGCAAATAATATATGTTGAAGATTTAAGCTTTGATTTAATTTAAAATCCTTTAATCCAAAATATTTCTTAGCATTGTAATAGAAATAATTATCATATTCTTCTACAAAAGGGATTTCCTGAGAAAATTCCCAGGTCTTTGGACCTGCATGCATACTGTAATAATTTACAGCACCTACTAGTAAAGGATATCTTTTTAAATCCACTCTTAAAATTTTACCAATCTCAATAAAAAGCTTTAAATTCATAGAGTAATAGCTTCTAGAATTAACACGCTTGGTTTCAAGTGGCATATCTCCACTGGGAAGAATTTGTTGTTGCATCCGTTCTAGAT
>CAMWJY010000024.1 GCA_947174685.1 uncultured Mollicutes bacterium
ACTCTAGAAGAATCAAAATTAAAATTGAAAAAATTATACAAATTGATTCTGCCATTATGAATTAATAAATAGAATGACGTATAATAAGTATAAAAATATAAGTATGAGCAAATCTAAAAAAATATAGTTTGGATTTGCTTTTTCTTTTTCCTTTGGCACTTCTTTAGCACTTGAAGTGATATAATGCACTATACTTATTTTATGGGGTGACTATATGAAGAAAAAGAATTTATTTACGATGTTTATGCTATTATTCTTATTGTGTTTTGTATTTGTTTTAGCTGCGTGTGGTGAAAAATGCGAGCACAAGTATAATACAAAGTATGATGATACTTATCATTGGTATGAGTGTGAAAAATGTTCTGATATAGAGCATAAGGAAAAGCACAATACTTCTGGATCGAATGGAGAATGTACAGTTTGTCATTATAAAAAGAGTCCTATAGAGAATCCACCTATCCAGCACACTCACAATTGGGCGACATCTTTAACTCATGATGAAACCCACCATTGGTATGCTTGTACTATAACAGGATGTACTGAAAGGAACGAAGAAGACACTCATAAGCTTACAAATGGCATTTGCGTTTGTGGTTATGAACAAGGAGGCAATATCAATCCACCTGTTGATCCAGATACAGGAGATGAATCTTTTAAGAATGTGTCTGTTTCTGCCAATGGTATTTTAAGCTGGAATAAGATAAAAGGAGCAACAAAATATGTTCTTAACGTTACCTATGCTACCGAAAGTGATTCTACAGAATATACCGTAGATAAAACAAAGAATTCGGTTGATCTTAATGAATTACGCGAGAGTGGGTTTCCTGCTGGCAAATCTATGGTGGAGATTTTAGTATACGAAAATGTCAAGGTAGAAATCGATGGTCAAACGGGCTATCAGGAAGTTTTAATGACGGATGTAAAGGAGTCTTTCCGTATAGTAAAAAGCAACGGAAGCTATTCTTTGGTAAGACTTTCTTATACCGATGAGCATATAAAGCTAGATGGTTTTTATGCTGAAAAACAAAAAATTGAAAATAAAGATGTTTATCTTTTTGAACAAGTGCTTAAGGATAACAAGCCTATGACCTTGAAAATAAAGAATTATGTTAAAGCAACTGATTCTAATCACACTGTGTATTTTTATAAATCTGAGGCAGGACGTAATGAAGGTAATTCGGCTGATATTTGGGATTCCTATGAACTTCAAATGGGGTATCCACAGGTAACACATGGTGCAAATTTTTACTATATAAGAGTAGTAGATAAAGCAACAGAACAGGTGTATGATTACGATTTATGTG
Source organism: uncultured Mollicutes bacterium (assembly GCA_947174685.1). GTDB lineage: Bacteria > Bacillota_I > Bacilli_A > Acholeplasmatales > Anaeroplasmataceae > Pelethenecus. The sequence goes on from CAMWJY010000024.1 coordinate 1,305, forward strand.
TTTATGGTCTTTATACACTTACTTTAAAAAGGGTTAATGCTTCATTCACTGAAACAAATGGATTGCGTGATTATACCTATACAGCACTTGGAGAAGATCTAAAATATACAGAGATGGATATTGTTCCACAGGATGTATTATATGATGGAGTTGAAAGTGGCAAATTGGCACGTACAGCAAAATATCAGACCGTAGAGAAAGAAGATTTAACAATATTATCTGAGGATACCGAGTTGACATATTATTTTTATGATGAAGCAGTAGTACGTTTGGATTGTCAAGCTTATGCTGAATGGAGCCAAACCTATAATCTTAGTGAAAGTGATAGAGGCTGGTATCTTTCTTGTAATTACGATAAGGCAACAGGAATGGTTATACTTCCTAATATATTACTTGGTAAGAAGGTTATTTCTGCAAGCTTTGATTATTCAGAAATTAGTGCGTTAGTGGTAGAAGAGGGAGCAGAAGCCTTAATAGCAGCATTTACAGATTGCTGGAAGCTTATGGATATATTCCTACCATCTACAATTACAGATATGGCTAAGAACTCCTTTAAGGGTGTCAATTCTAATGTTTTCGTGCATTGTGCATTTGAGCGTTCAGCAACAAACGCATTCCCATTATATTGGGATTATGACGTTAATAAAAAAGTTACTACTGAATTTGGTGTGAAGGTACCTGAAAATGCTTTAACCATTGAAAATGGTTTAGTATTTTCAGCTACAGAACAAGAAGATGAGCTAAGCATTGAGTTTGTTTTGAAAAGCTTTGATGGGAATATTCCTGAAACAGTTATGTATAAAGGTCATACCTACATAGTAACAAGACTTAATGCAACTATCAGTGAATTTGATGAACTTATCATAAGTAAAAACATAAAAGAAATATCTAATAATGCGCTTGATAATGTTCAAAAGGTAGTTGTGTCTGAAGAAAATCCATATTTTATAATTAAGGATGATCTTTTATATAATAAAGATTTTACAACCTTTTTACGAATAGCTGATAAAGCTCAAGCAACCAATTTAAGATCTTTAGTCATAGATTACAGAGTTCAAGAAATTGCTTTTGGGGCGTTATCCGAATTTCGTTATCTTCAAAGTCTAACATTACCTTTTGTTGGGGCTTCAATTCATGATAATAGCAATACTCATTTTGGTTATATATTTGGTGCAAGCTCATATATGGCTAATTCAAGCAATGTTCCAACAACCTTACAAACGGTTGTTATTACGAATGATTCTAAAATTGATAGTAACGCCTTCTATAATTGCAGTTACATAATGTTTATGACTATATCAAATAGTGTTGAAGGTATTGGATTTGGTGCATTTACAGGCTGTAGTAAGCTTCTCGAATTAAAATTGCCTTTTGTAGGAGCATCACGATCAGATGCTGAAAACTCTTATCTTGGCTATATTTTTGGTGCTAATTCATATACAAAAAACAAAAGCTTTGTCCCAGGAAATTTAAGGAAGGTTGCAGTTACAGATGGAACAGCAATTGGCTTTAGAGCATTTTCTGATTGTACATCTATTGCAGAAATAAGTATACCTGATAGTGTGACAATTATCGATGCCTATGCTTTTGAAAATACATCTTGGTATAAAAATCAACCTGATGGACTTATATATGCAGGAAAGGTTGCTTATGAATATAAAGGTACTATGCCACAAAATACCTCTATTATAATTAAAGAAGGAACAAAGGGGATTGGAACTCATGCATTCTCTAATTGTACGGGACTTGTAAGTGTATCCATACCTGATAGTGTAATAAGCATTGGAAGTGGAGCATTTAGAGGCTGTACGGGTCTTACAGATATATCTATAGCTAATTCTGTGACTTCGATTAGTGATTATGCATTTTATGAGTGCTCTGGTCTTTTGCGTGTAACCATCCCATGCGAAGTAAATAGTATAGGGTTTGATGCATTCAAAAATTGCAAAAATATTGAAAATGTAGTTTATTTAGGTGATTTAGCAAGCTGGTGTGAGATTAAAGGATTAAATAATTTAATGGCATATGGTAAATCTGAAAAAGCTCTTACGATTAACGAAAAAAGCACAGAAGGAGAGATCATCATTCCTGATGAGGTAACAAGTATAAGTAGCTATGCATTTTACAGGATTAGTGCGATAACAAGCATATCAATTCCAGAGAGTGTTATAAATATTGGCAATTTTGCGTTCCATGATACTGCTTGGTTTATTAATCAGCCAGATGGAGTTATATATGCGGGAAAGGTTATATATAAGCATAAAGGAACTATGTCAGAAAATACCTCTATTATAGTTCGAGATGAAACAATAGGCATTTCAGATTATGCCTTTTCTGGATGTAGAGGACTTATAGGTATTACTATTCCTGATAGTGTAATATATATTGGAAGCAATGCTTTCTCTGGATGTAGCCGTCTTGAAAGTATAGTTATTCCTAAGGAAATAACCTCTTTAAATACTTCTGTATTTAGTGATTGTACTGCACTTACAAGCGTTTCTCTTCCTCAGGGATTACTTTCTATTGGGGAGCAAGTGTTTTTTGGATGTACAAACCTTACAGAAATAAGTATTCCTGATGGAGTGACTTCTATTGGCCTTGGAGCATTCAATGGGTGTTATTTCCTTGCTGAGTTGGTTATTCCTGATAGTGTTGTAAGTATTGGCTCTTATGCGTTTTATAATGTTCCTTGTGATTACGAGCAAATAGATAATCTTGTGTATATGGGAAAGGTTGCTTATGAATTCAAGGGTGGAGATTCTGTTACCATTCAAGAAGGAACAAAGGGTATTGCAGAGTCTGCGTTTAGAAATCGTACAGGACTGACAAGTGTAGTCCTTCCTAATACTTTAATAAATATTGATGAGGCAGCCTTCTGGCAGTGTACTCAGCTGACAGACATAACTTTTAATGGAACAATAGAAGAGTGGAATGCCATATCTAAAGGTCAAGATTGGGATACTTATACAGGGGATTATATTGTTCACTGTACAGATGGAGATATTCATAAAAGCTGATTATATCAGTATCATATTTATCTAATAAATAGAGCCACAGGATTTTTCTTGTGGCTTTTATGATTAAATTAGATAACGATTTTATAAAAATTCAACAGAACCATCAAAAAACAAAAATTCTTTCTCCTTTTTCTTTGGCACTTTTTTAGCACTCAAAATGCTAGAATAATAACAATTTTAAATGTAGGAGTAGATGTGAATGAAGGTTTTAATTATTGATGATGATTTGGCATCCTTATCTTGTTTTTTAGAGCCTCTTGTAAAGGAATACACAATTGAATATAAATTCTTTAAAGAAAATCCTTTAGATACTTTAACCTACATCAAGGAAAATGATGTTGATGGTGCTTTTATTAGTTTAGACCTTTCTTCAATGAATGGATTACTTTTAGCAGAAAAGCTATGGGAAATAAGGAAGGATTTAAGGCTTGTTTTTATTGGAAATCATCAGGATTTCCAATGCAAAGAGGAATTAAAGACAAATATATTAGGTGTTTGTGGGAAGCCTTTAGTTGCTAGCCAAATTGAAGAATTTTTAAAATGTATGCAGGTTCATGAGAAGAAGAAAATTAGCATTCATACCTTTGGTGCCTTTGATATTTTTATTAATCAACAAATTATAAAGTTTAAATCTGCTAAATCAAAGGAGCTTTTGGCACTGCTCATTACTTATAATGGGAAATCCTTATATATGTCGGATGCGATATGCCATCTATGGCCAGATAAGGATATAGAGCTTGCAAAAAGATTATATAGAGATGCAGTATGGAAATTAAGAAAAACAATGCTAGAATATGGGATATCTTATCTTATCGATTTTAAACGGGCTCAATTATTTTTGCATAAAGAGAATATAGAGTGTGATTATTGGGAATATCTCAAACAAACGAATATAAATTATAATGGAGTATTTTTGCCAAGCTATGATTGGTCTATTGAGTTTCAATTAGAACTCGATACAATTAAAATGAAGAGAAAATATCAATTGAAATCCTAGTCTTTTTTTAAGAAGCATAGTATAATAGAGCTGAGGTGAAGCAAGATGAAAAGACTAAAAACAATTTCAATTTTTATATTTTCTTTTTTTTGTTTATGTCTTGGATTTTCTCTTGCACTTATAATTTCAATTTATAATCATGAGCTATATCATTACCCTCCTAATGTCTATGGTCTCATAGACTTTGAAGGGTATGACATAAATAAAGAGCGTTCACATTCTATGAATATGACAGGTCAGTGGGAATTTTATTATAATCGTTGGATAATAACAGATCAGGATGAAGGAGAAATGGATGCCTATATTCAAATTCCAGGGAAGTGGACAGGGTTAAAGGTAAATGGGAAGACCTTGGGAAGAGAGGGCTATGCTTCTTATAAAACGACTTTAATTCATATTCCTAAGGGAACCAGACTTATGCCGACTTATCAAAGCGGTGGTGGTGATTCGGCGTATCGTGTGTATTACAATAGGACTTTAGTAGGATGTGTTGGCACTGCCTCCAAAAATATAAAGGAAACAAAGAATGGATATAAAATGGAATCTGAGTTTTTTTATGAGGTTCCTGATGATGGAATAGTAGAGGTTGTTATAGAAGTGGGAATGAACAGACATGGTGGTATCACCCAAATGCCTGGTGTTATAACAGACGGCTATAGTGGATATTTTCAAGTCTTTGTTAGTTTTTTCCCTAGCTTTGTTTTAGGTTTGATTTTCTTTTCGGCATTAATCGGAGTATGTATCAATTATTCTTATCGTAAATTAGGGGATCGTTTTTCTATATTTGGTGTGATGATCCTATTATTGATTCATTATGTATTTTCTATTGATATGATTAATTTGCTTAGAAATTTAAATATAAGGACAAACCTTTATTTGTTTCAAAGCTTATCTTTTCTTTCGTATATCTTATTATTAAGGCAGCTGGCAGGATATGTTTTTAGAACTAAAGAAGTAGAGCATTTAAAGCTATATCACAAGATTTACTCCTTTATAGGAATTCCTATATTTATATTAGATTTATGTTTAATAGGAACAAATTTCCAGTGGATTTCATGGATGATTTTGTTTTTGTGTACCTTGCCTTATTATATTGGACTTGCATTAGGAGTGATACATAATCGAAAAACAAGCCCATATTTCTTTATATTGTTTTCTGTTATCTTAGATATGGGAATTGTAGAGATGATGGATATATCGGAAATGATTCTTTATAGCTCCTATGGTTATGAAGCTGTCTTTTGCACGATTTTAATGTTTATTGTTTTCTTCTTATATTTCTCAAGAATAAAAGACTTAAACAAAGGTGAGGTTGAGCATATTTTATTTAAACAAGAAATCTTAAGAGAACAAATCAAGCCCCACTTTATATTTAATTCTTTAAATGCAATTAAAAACCTGTATCATAAAAATATTAATGATGGTGATGAAGCTATGATTCGTTTTTCTAAGCATTTAAGAACAAATGTAGATGCATTAGATCATGATATGATTTCCTTTGAGGATGAGCTTGTAAATATTATCAATTATGTTGAACTAGAAAACGTAAGATTAGATAAGCCATTTACATTATTGCTAGATATTCAGTATCAAGAATTTTTAGTGCCAGTTTTATCCTTACAGCCATTAGTGGAAAATGCGATAAAATATAGTAGAGTAAATGAAAAGGAAGACGGATATATACAGGTGATAGCATATAAAAGGAATGACTTGATTTATATAATAGTATCTGATAATGGTGTGGGTTTTGATACAGAAGCTATTTCTTCTGATTCTAAAGGAATTTCAAATTTAAAGGAAAGGTTCCATTTGACGTTAGATGCTGATTTGAAGATTCAAAGTAAAGAATTAGAAGGAACTACCATAACGATTACGTTTAAGGAGAACCAAAATGAAAATAATCGTAGTAGATGATGAAATTATCGCTTTAGCTGATTTTTTGGTTGAGGTGGTCAATGATATTAAAATTGAATATAAGTTCTTTTTAGATAATCCATTAGATACAATAGATTATGTTAAAAGCAATGAGGTTTCGGGTGCTTTCTTGGATATTAACATGCCAAAGATAAATGGTGTTCTTCTTGCTGAAAAATTAGTTCAGGCTGCACCGAATTTAAAGATTGTTTTTATAACTGCTTATACACATGATGAAAAGGCAATCCAAGAGATGCTAGGAACTAATTTGTTAGGCTTTTGTTATAAACCTTTTTTAGCGTATGATATTAATTGCTATATAGAACAAATGTATGCAAATGAAGAAGAACATAAAATTAAAGCGGTCACCTTTGGTTCCTTTGATGTTTTTGTCAGACGAAATGTGGTGCGTTTTTCCTCATTTAAATCAAAAGAACTTTTAGCGTTATTAATAACGTATAATGGGAAGTCCTTAACCATGTCTGATGCCATTTGCCATTTATGGCCAGATAAGCCTTTAGATTTGGCTAAAAGCTTATACAGAGATGCAGTATGGAGATTAAGAAAGACATTAAAGGATTATCATATAGAGGAAATCGTAGAATTTAGAAGAGCTTTATTAATACTAAATAAAAAGGATATCGAATGCGATTATTGGGAGTATTTAAAAAAGAAAAACTCCTCGTATTTTGGACAATTTTTAACCAGCTATGATTGGTCTATAGAATACCAAAGGATTTTAGATGAGAATTAAAGAATGGAATTTATGTTTTCTAATTCTTTTTAAGAATTTATAGTATTCATCTTCGAAATGTGATAAAATAGTTCTTACATATATTCTAATGAAAGGAAGCATTAGAGGATTCTAATTGTGACAGTTATATGATTAATTTATTTCGGAAATTATTTATAAAAAACTATAAAAATACTGGCGAAGAAAAGGTTAGAGAAGCTCATGGTAAATTAGCTAGTGTTTTTGGCATAGTATCAAATTTAATATTGTTTGGCATAAAGCTTTTTGCAGGTATATTATCTGCAAGTATCTCTATTATCGCTGATAGTATCAATAACCTTTCAGATATGGGGTCCTCCTTGATTACTTTGGTGGGATTTAAATTGGCTAGTGCGCCAGCAGATGAAGAACATCCTTATGGACATCAACGGATTGAATACATTTCAGGGCTGGTAGTTTCTATCATTATTTTGTTTGTTGGTGGAAGCTTGTTAAAGACCTCTATTGAAAAAATGATTTATTATACTCCAACGAATATAACACATACCGTACTTTATATTTCTATAGGAATATTAGCAGTTTCTATCTTGATAAAAATGTGGCAGGCCTATTTTAATTATCGTATGGGTAAAATCATAAATTCTGTTGCGTTAAAGGCTACAAGTAAGGATAGCTTAAATGATTGTATTTCTACATCTGCACTTTTGATTGGAAATATTGTATTATTA
>CAMWJY010000025.1 GCA_947174685.1 uncultured Mollicutes bacterium
GCTCATCTCCAGCCTTCTCTAATCTACCAGCATAGAAGCCACTTGCATCAATACTATCACGTTCAAATTTCTTCCACTCACCATCTGGACTTGTTCTGAAACGATAATGTGTTACACGGTTATCTCCTTGTTCACTGAATGCTAGATAATAGAAGCCATTATATTCAATATAGGAAGGACATTCCATATTATAAGAACCATTATCATTCCAGAAGAATACACCACAATCCTTCCAATCTTCATCATCTACCATTAAATCGCTTGCAGAATATTGCTTGATTACACCAGTACCATTGACTCTAGTCGTTACGAGCATATAATAGCACTCATCATTAGAATCATAATAAACATATGGATCACGGAAATCATCAGAGTCACCATAAAGATTAAATTCTTCTACCTTTTTCCATGTCTTTTGATCATCACTTGTTGCATGTCTTACAACCTCAACATGAGGTAGTCCAGTACCCTCTGCTGCATTATGACCTGTATAGAAACAATGATATTTACCATTCTTATCCTTGATAAATGATCCTGTACCAATTGCTGCATCAACAGAATTATATTCTTCTTCAAAAGGTATAACTATACCTTCATCCTTATAGTGAATATAATCCTTTGTTGTAACACGAGATATAGGATGGTAATACATACTATTTGTTCCCTTACTATTCTGTAAATGATAAATATTCATAACACCATCATCATAAAACGGCATAACGTCACCCATTGTAACTGCAAGTGTTTCTTCGTAAGTAGACACTGGATAAAGTGTTCTATCCCCTTCATCTAATGCTTTCTTTTTTGAACAACCTACCACAAGAACTCCTAACAAAGAGAACAATAGAAATAAACCTATTTTCTTTTTCATTTTTAAACACCTACCTCTTTCATCTGTAGATTACGGATGGCTTCATTAGAAACAATTTCATAATCTCCATTTAAATAAATTCTACTACTAATTGTTTCTTTACCATTCGCTATAAATATTTCAATACTAGAGACATCTAAAAGTACCCTAATATGACAGCTACTATATTTATGATTTGTTCTTCTAATATAGCCATTTTTATTGTTTGCTTGAGTAGTATCTAGATAGAAATAATCTTCTAAGCTAAGTACCACCTTACCATTCGTACCATTAATTTCGAGCTTTCCTTTATAATATAAATCAAACGACATATCCAAGCAATGTGTATTTGATTGATATTCCTTATGATACCCCTTCAAGCTTTCCACTGGGATTTGGTAAATATCCTTATCAGAAATCATTAACCTACGAGGAATTGAGAATGCTCCTGCCCAGCTATGATTCATTTCATGTGTAGGATATTCTTTTCCCCACATCTCCATCCAGCCTATCATAATTGGCTCACGTATACCATTGATAAATTGAGGAGCATAGAATGCATCTCCTTTATCAATTTCTTTAATAAAATCAACACTCATTTTTCCTTGCTTGAAATCGAGATCTCCAACAATAAATACACTTGAGTTAATATTTCTAAAATCATTATCTCTGTTTTGAACGTGACAACCAGATACAATGATTACATCTTTATCATTCACTTTGAAATAGCTAGGGCATTCTCCCATGTCGCCAAGCTCATAGAATGGTCCAAGGGTAAAGGCATATTCTAAATGGTCTAAGGAATCTCCCTTTAATACTACTATAACTCCTTTATGTAATTTGATATCCCTTCCACCTAATAATACATAATATGTATCATCTATAAGAACTGGAAATGGATCACGGAAATCCATACGGCTGATATTCTCAGGTAAGGTATTGTTATCAAAAACACAAATCGGTTCTGAAAAATTTATACCATCCTTTGACTTGGCTAAATAAACCTCTTCTGTTTTCTTTCCATCATGTTCATAATGCAAGGTATAGATTGCATTGAGTTCTCCTTCAATTTGGATTGCACCACCAGAGAAAATACTTGTATTTGAATCTGTTGGAACAAGTGCTACCTTTTCATCATGGAATTGAATTAAATCCTTAGAAGTGGAATGTCCCCACAGCATTGTACCAGGTAAAGTATTCAATGGATTATACTGATAAAACAAATGATATCTACCATTAAAATAAACCAAACCATTTGGATCATTCATCCATCCAACAGGTGGCATCATATGATACTTCAAGCGATATTTCTGATTAACTTTCTGTTTTTCTTTTTCTATATATTCATTGATTTCTGAAAAACTTTTCATTTTAACACCATCAATCATATGCACTATTTTTATAAGAAATTTGAATGTCGCTAATCTCTATAGTAACATTTTTATTCTTTTGATTTTTTGTTGAACCAAACTGCCAAACAAATACATTATAACGGTCACTACCATCTGCATTACCTACAAAGGTATAAACATTTTCCTCTTCTGTAATTGTAATTTTTGACCAAACCCAAGTTGGATCCCAACCACCTACAATAGGACCTGCAAATACGAGTTCTGTTGGAGCAGATGCCTTAGCTTTGAAGGTGATAATATAATTACTACCACTTCCATCAATATAGAATTCAGGACTAGTAACCTTCTGCATCCAATCGGTATCAGCAAATGTTTCAACAGTATATTTAAATCCTCCTGCAAAGCTTTCAAATTCACAATTAAATCCATCATTATCATTTTTGAAATCAGATAAAGTGAAGTATTCCTTTTTCACTGAATCTAATTGAACCTGAACTCTTAAGTTAGAAATAGTAATTTCATTTACGCTTGTTCCAGATTGAACATATAACCATAAGGAGCCTTTATTTTCTTCAGTCACTCTATAGGATACCTCATGTCTTGTTGTATGCTCTTCTCCTTCAACAAATACTGTATCATATTTTTTCTCATCCCATTGTTGATTTTGAAGGACTACTTCGCAATTCTCAAATTCTTTTCTTTCAATATCAAAGGAAACAATATATTCCACACCAATTTCCATAGTAATATTCGTATTTAAGAACATACCACCACGCCAGATAGCTGAGGAAGCCTCTGTGATTTCTAATTTGGCAGCTTCTTCACCAGCAACCTTAAATGCATTTCCTTTTGTACCATCAAATCTTCCTTCAACAGTAAATCCATTTAAAAGATCTTGATAGCCTGTTTCTTGTGGTCTTTCTAGCTCAGCACCCTTAAACTCACAGCTTACATTGTCTCCTAAAGCTCCAAGCAATAAGGAAACCGTTACTGAATTCTTAACATCTGTTCTATATTTAAATTCAATAGTGTTATCTCCAATTTGAACAATCTTTTCATCAGCAAGACTACCATCTACACAAATACGAATTCTACCAGCAGTTTCTGAGGATAAGAAATATCTAAATGTATATTCATATCCTTTATCTAGCTCATAAACTCTGTTAAGGGTTACATCCTCTGCGACCTCACAATTATGAGCAACTACAGAATATGTATTATTATACATTCCACCCTTATCTAAAACTGCATGTCCTGCAACAGATGTATAAAATCCATTTGTAGCAGCAAAATTCATATATACATCTCTATCAACAACTATAATATCTGCAGTTTTGCTTGCCTCATTTCCTTTGCTATCTTTAACTGCATAGCTTACCTTATAGCTTCCTGCTTTATCAAAATTAGCATAGCCATTAAATACATTCACATGAGGTGTTATAGATATATTCATATTTGCGGTGATATCTCCATCTTCTTTATCGTAGGCAATAACACCATTTAGCAAGTCTACTGTACTATTTACAATACACTCTATCCCTGCTGTTCCTTCTATTACTGGATCTGTATCTACTTCTGTATTCTTACAGCCAACCACAAATAGAAGACCTATAAAAGGGATTAAACCTAATTTCTTCTTCATCTTCATTCTCCTCATCATTGATTATCTATTTCAGATAAATATTCATCTTCATCGGATTCTTTCTTTAAATCCTCAACAGTTACACCTAAGGCCTTTGCCTTAAGTCTGTAAAAATTTTCTAACATTAATTTTTGACTCAATAGAGTTACAAAATAAAACGTTAAAGGTATTACATAGGGAAAGTATATTACTAGAAGTACAATTCCAGCTACTAATACTAAAGCAAAGAATGTGTTCTTTAAGTTTCCCATCAATAGCATAAATCCATTATACAATAATTGTCTAAAATTAACATTCATATTCACAATAATTGTTGGTGCAGTAATTAAGTAAAAGATTCCTATAATTAATGCAACATAGCTAACAACTAATATGAAATAAGTTTTGTTTTCCAGATGGTTATTGAAGTAAAAGATATTTAAAATAGAAGCAAAGAGAATCACAAGCTGAAAAATTGTATAAAAAATTAATATTTTCCAATTTTCTTTCATTGTGGTAAATATGTCCTTGAATCTTCGAGAATTTATATCTCTTTTAAAATATCCAGTAACGCCAACAACCATAGGGACAAATGGAATAATTAAAGCTAAGGATAAAATTAAGAGAATTGTAACAACGAAAAATTCTAATACATAATCCCCAAATATCTGTAATTTCACATTCATCCCTCCTGTTCTTTTATTGATGTATTGCTTCTAAATAACGATCATATGCATCTTGATTAATTTTTAAGATTGTATCAATTGCTGCCTTGTTATTTTGAAGGAACTTTTCCCAAGATTCCTTTGTTGGCTTTTCTTTTGTAATACTCTTTGTCATCCAATTTAAAATGTTATTTCCTAATGAGGCTTCACTTACATTTAATTGATTTAATTCCTCTTCAGTATAATTTAAATTAGGAATACCAATAGCCCCTTCATAGCTATATGGTTTAACAAATTGATTCAAGCGATCTAATCTAAGCTGAGCACGAGATTCCATTTGAACTGAATTATCCCATTCATTTTGAGTAAGATATACTACACCATATGGCGCATTTTTCATACGGAAGTCATCTGCACTTTGAACACCATGATCATCGTTAGGAATCAACTTGTTATCTACTTTTTCACTTTTAAAAGCGCCTGATTCAATAGAACCATAATTCAATTGTGCTGAATAATCTGGTTCAAAGAATTTATCGAAGTAAGCTAATAGTCCTGCCTTATCTTGACAGTTATCTAAGATAACGCAAGCTCCTTTCTCAACTTCAAGTTCGTTACTTACTCCAACATAGCGATTGCCATCAGTATTTTTAAGTGGGCGAACAATAATATAGTCCTCAGGATGAGCAACAACTGTTTCCTTTTCCCACCAATAGAAAGCACCATAGGAACCATTTTGTCCCTTAGCTAGGAAGGTATCCTGATCCTGTGTAAAGGATGCAGAACGAATTAAGCCTTCGCTATACCAGCTATTTAATTCAGCAATCGCATTGAACCATGCTTCATCTCGAATTGTAAAGGTTACTTTATTATTAATAATCGTTTTATGCTCTCTATTCTCTGGAACTCCAAAGGAAGCAATCAAATCAGATTCATTTCCTTGCCAACAATTACTAACAAAGTTCAAAGGAACAATACCATCCATTTTATTAAATACACGAAGAATTTCTTTAAATTCATTTCTAGATAAATCTAATCCATCTACCAAATCTGATTCCTTCAAGCTCTTCACTGGCATAGTTCCAGACTGAATCATACTTGCTAAAAGCTTTTTATTAATAAACAATAGATTTGGATAAGCCTTTAATCCCATTTCCTCTACTCTTGGAAGAGAATAGATATGTCCATCTGGAGAAGTCAATGCTTCTTTTATATCTGGTCTTTCCTCAAGTATTCTACTTAAATTAGGCATAGACTTTAAATACTTGTCAATTGCAACAATTCGATTTCTCTTACCATAATTGTAAAGCTTTAAATTAGAGAAGCCAGAATGATAAATTGCATCTATTCCACTAATTCCTACTGGATCAGGATTGTTGCTGTATTGTACAGAGGTATTATAAATCCAGTATACATCTTTTCCTGTTTCCTTTGCAAGCTTTTGGAAAACAGGCATACTATTATAGTCTTTAACTGCATCTTCTTTTACAGATAATACTGTGAAATCATGCTCATCTGTATTCGCATTTGTCTTACCTAAGCTACAAAAGAGGATTACGCCGACAAACCAAAACAATGTTACTGAAACATAAATTATAATTTTTCTCATGCTGTCCTCCTTTATTTAAATGATCCAACTAAAACACCTTGTCCAAAGTGCTTTTCAATCATTGGATAAACAATCAAAATTGGTAAGGTTGAAATAATAATTGAAGTAAATTTAATCTGAGTTGCAGTTCTCATTAGCTCTAATACAACTTCTCCTTCTCCACCACTAGAAGCATCTAACAATCCATTTAAAACCGTCTGTAGTGGATAGAATTGTTCTTCTATACTAAAGATATATGCATCAATATAGTTATTCCAATGTCCTACTGCGTAGAACAAAACCATAACGCTTATAATTGATTTTGCAATAGGTAGTACTAAATCAAAGAAAATTCTAATCTCTCCTGCACCATCAATTTGTCCTGCCTCAAGCATTTCATTTGGTACATTTGAGCTAAAGAAGGATTTACACATAAACACATTATAAACACTTACTCCACCACCAATGATTAAGATAAGTGGATTTTGATATAATCCTAAGCTTCGACAAATAATTACATAAGGAAGTAATCCACCACCAAAGAACATTGTGATAATAAGAAGTGGCATAATTACTTTTCTAAATGGTAAATAATCTCTAGATAAAGCCCAACCTGCTGGAATCGTTAATGCGATATTAAACAATGTACCTAATAAAGTATAAACTAATGTATTAAAATAACTACGCCAAATATCATCTCTTTGAAATAATTTTGCATAACCACTAAAGGTAATCTTAACTGGATATAACCAAACGTCTCCTGTCATTACTGCATCAGGATCTGAAATAGAGGCTATTACAATATAGTAAAGAGGGTAGATTACAATAATTGCTAGAAGAATTAATATAAACCAGCAAATGGCATAATAAACATAATCTGTTTTACTATCTTTAATTTTATTCTTTTTCTTTAAAGCTTTTATTTCTTCCATTTCCATATTGCACACCTCCTACCACATACTATGATTAGACAGCTTCTTTGAAACAGTATTTGCAATCACAAGAAGCGCTACATTAATTACTGAGTTAAATAAACCGGCTGCGGTACCGACACCATATTGACCACCTAATAAACCATAGGTATAAACATAGGTAGATAAGATTTCACTTGTTCCGATATTACCACCAGTCTGCATCAATAATACCTTTTCATAACCACAGCTCATCAAGTTACCTACTGATAAAATCATTAACATAACGATTGTAGGAGCGATGGCTGGTAAATCTACACTAAAGATTCTTCTGAAGCGAGAAGCTCCATCTACTTTTGCAGCTTCATGAAGTGTTGGATCAACTCCTGCAAGTGCTGCTAAGTATATAATTGCTGACCATCCAAAATCTTGCCAGTTTCCTGAGAAAATAAACAATGGACGGAAGGCACTTTCATTTAAGAATAATTGTAAACCATTGACATCTCCACCTAGCTTGATACTGATTTGATCCAAAAGTCCATCAGAACCAAAGATTAATTTCATCATACCTACTAATACTACTAAGGATATGAAGTGTGGAGCATAATACAAAATTTGAAATCCCTTCTTTGCCTTCTTCTTCGTTAAGGAATTTAATAATAGCGAAACGATAATAGGAAGTGGGAATCCTACAATAAATCCTAAAATACATAGTAGGAAGGTATTTAAGAAATACTTTCCAAAGTTCGGATTTGAAAAGAAGGTATGGAAATTCTCAAAGCCAACCCATTTCGTATCTGAACCAATGATATTATCTCCTGGTATGTAGTCTTGGAAGGCTACTAATATACCATACATAGGAGCATAACAGAAAATAATGATATAAATTAATGCTGGAATGATGAATAATAAAATCCATCCTTTTTTCTTGAAATTGGCTTTCCATTTATCCCATTTAGAGGCTTTAGGCATCATAGATAAATCATTACAATCTTCTTGACTATTCTCTTGATTTAGATTAGGAACTGAATCAAGCTCTAATATATCATTACTCATGTTTCTTGCCTCCTTTATTTTTTCTATACTTTTTATAAACTGTGAATCCAACATATCCAATTATCACTGCCAAAAATATTGAAATATCTACAAAGAAGAAGATATGATTTGCCTTTACTGTATCATCTGTCACATTCACAATTACTTCAACTATACTAAATTTTTGACTAGGTCTTCCTTTTTCAGTATAGATGGTCACAGTATGTGAGCCACTCACTAAGGAAGAAATCAAATCGTTTGATAGAGTTAAAACATTATTATTTAAAGTATAATTCTTAACCAACATTCCATCTACATAAACTTCTTTAATTTGGCTTGCTCCCTCAACTGTAAAGGAAACGGAATCTGTACTAGAAAACTCTGTTTCTTCAAATACTATTTCTGCTTCTTCAAAGGACATCTTAATCTTCTTATCCATCCAACCAGAAGATGTTACAATTCTAAATAGATATTCCGTATCTGATGCTAAAGTATGTAGATACTTTTCTGATATCGTCAATACACCATTTTCGAAAGTGTAATCTGCAGAAGTTAATTTATAGCTATTATCTGTAACATTAACAACCTTTTCAATAGTATCTTCTACAT
>CAMWJY010000026.1 GCA_947174685.1 uncultured Mollicutes bacterium
TCTACAATTGATATTCAATTGAAATCAAATGGGTCAAAAATCAGTTATGAAAAATTTGAAGAGGATTATTTCGATATTATCGAGAACTACTCTAGTTCAACGGATGGTCAGATTGTTATTTCTAGTGATGAAGGATTATATGAACAAAATGGCTGTTATATGATAGATGGAAATAGCTTTTCAAGATTGACAGGTGTAAGTGTAAAAACTTCAGATTTTGAAACAAATTTAAGCTATGAAAACAGAAATATAAATATAAAGAACAATACTATTTCAAATTCAGAAGGAGACGTAGAATTACTTACTCAAGAGATAGATTATCATAATGGAGGATGTGCTTTTCCTATTCAATCTGTTTCTGAAGCATTAGGTTATAAGGTAAGTATAACTTCTAATGAAGAGGAAAATAGTATAACATTAAGTCGTGAATTTTCAACTAAAAGATTAATCGTCAAGTATGAAGGAAATATAGATAATTGCGGAGCGGTTGCTAGTGCGGAAGGATATAATGGTCTGCACATTTTTCAGTATGCAGATGAGAAGAGTACTGCTAGTGCTTATGAATATTATAAAGGCTTATCCTATATTGAATATGTGGAAATTGATGAAGTAGTGACAGTTGAAGAAGTTGAAACTGAAAGTACAACTGCTTCAGTCAGCTCTACCTATAGAAGCTGGGGAGCAGAGGCTATGGGTGTTGAAAGCTATACCAATCATATATTAAATACAGTTTCAACCCTTCCAGAAATTATTGTTGCAGTAATAGATACAGGTATAGATACAGATCATGAATGGTTTACAAATCGTATCGCAAGTGGAGGTAAGGATTTTACTGCCACTAAGAGTAGTTCTAGATATGAATATGAGGATGACCAAGGCCATGGAACTCATGTATCAGGTATTATAGTAGACTTGACACTAGATAATGTAAAGATATTGCCTATTAAGGTTATGGACGCCTCTGGAAAAGGCTATACCTCAGGGATTACTCTTGGAGTACAATATGTTACTTCCTTAAAGAGAAGTGGAGCTAAGATTAAGGCTCTCAATATGAGCTTAGGTGGAACTGCTACAACAGAGTCTAATAAAGCTTATTCGGATTGTCTTAATGAGGCCAATAACTATGGAATTGTCCCTGTTGTTGCTGCTGGAAATGAAAATACAAATGTGAGTTATGTAACTCCTGCAAATGTATCCTGTGCGATTACAGTTGCAGCTTTAGCTAATGCGAATAATATGTATTACAGGCCTTATTATTCAAACTTTGGATCCTATGTAGATGTTTGTGCACCAGGTAGTGCTATCTTAAGTGCTAGAATGGGTGGAGGAACAATATCTCAAAGTGGAACCTCTATGGCTGCTCCTCACGTTGCTGCAGCAGTAGCCCTCATCTTTACAGAGCATCAAGGATATACAAATAGTGAAGTAGAGAAGCTATTAAAAAAGACAGCTATAGATTTAGGAACGGCAGGTAAGGATTCTTATTATGGCGAGGGTATGGTAAACCTAAGATATATTTATGCAGAGCTCTTATCTGATGTTACCTTTAACCCAACAACTACAGAATGTACATCCCCTTTTAATTTAACATTATCTCATACAAACTCTAATGTTTCTATATATTACACTTTAGATGGATCTTTTCCAACACCTGAAAATGGAATTCTATACACAGCTCCAGTACGTATTAGTCGTTCTGTAAAAATTAGGGCTTCAGCATATATTCTTGAGGGTGGAAATGTCACATCTTATAGTAATCCAGAAGAGAAGATATATCGCTTTGGGGATCAGGATTTAGAGAATTGCTTTATCGTTAATACTGCAGGTGGTCTAGTATATTATCAAGGTATCCTTGAAAATCTGACAGTTCCACAAATGATTAATGGAGTTACAATTAAAAAAATCTGTTCTGGTGCTTTTACTGCTACAAATGTTGTAAATGTAGTATTACCAAATACAGTTACAGAAATAGAAAGCAGTGCCTTTCGTGATTGTAAAAATATTCAAACTGTTACAGCTCCTAAAGTCAAAACTATAGGAAATTATGCATTTCAAGGCTGTTCAAAGTTTATGTATTTAACGGATACATATTTTCCAGAGCTTACTAAGATAGGTGCTTATGCCTTCTATCAATGTGAAGGTTTGCGTGATATAGCGTTAAGTAAGGTAGAAGTAGTAGATTCAAATGCTTTTTATATGAGAAATACAGATCCAAAGTATCTTAAAAGTATAAATTTACCTTCTGCTAAAATTATCAGTGATTTTGCCTTTAATTATGCAAGCTATGTTACTCAAGTGAACTTGCCAAAGGTAGAGATTATTTCCGAGTGTGCTTTCCAAATGAATGATATAAGAACTCTATATCTTCCTAAGGCAGTATATTTAGGAACTTCAGCATTTTTCGGAAATGACAAGATGGCATCTGCTGATTTACCTGAGGCAGTATATCTTTCAACCTATGCTCTTGCAGGAAGTACAGAAAGTGGTAGTATATTAAGTTCCGTAAATCTTCCAAAAGCTAAGGTTTTAGGTACCTATGTCATCTCCCATACACAGGTAACAGAGATTGACCTGCCAAGTGTAGAAACACTTTTACCACTTGCGTTTTATACACAAAGACTTCTTACAAGCTTTACAGCTCCTAATTTGAAATATGTTGGGTCACGAGCTTTAGGATATTGTGAAGGCCTTACAGAGATTGATTTGCCTTCTGTTATTTCTTTAGATAATGCATTTTATGGTTGTAAAAACCTTCAAAAAATTACACTATCTCCTTGTTTAGAGCATATGCCGTTTTATACAACGAATGATCGTGGTGATCTTACATCATTTAGATATGTTCCAGAGACTTGTGTGATTTATTATTATAAAGGAACTATTTTTGAAGATTTTTATCAAACAACTGGTATAAAAAATCCTATTGTAAATCTTTCTAATGATGAAGCATTTACTTATATGATTGTAAATGGTGAAGTATATATTACGGGTTTAAATGGTGAAGCTCCAGATACACTTGTTATTCCTTCCTATATAGATGATCTTCCTGTTACCAAAATATGTGAAGGTGCATTTGAAGGTTGTTCATCTTCTATAAAGCTTAATGTATTGTATCTTAAAGAAATAGAAGAAAATGCATTTAAAGGCTGTACCAATTTAACTGAAGTATATCTTACTAGGATTAATACTATTGGGGCACATGCCTTTAGGAATTGCTCTAATCTTAAAAATGTTACAATAGAAAATATAAATGAAATAGGAATGTATGCTTTTAATGGTTGTACAAATTTGAAGCAAATAACACTTCCAAATTGTATAAGTACTATAGGTGAAAAAGCACTTGGCTTTGCTGCAGAACAACATATTTCAAATTTCGTAATCAATGGTGAGATAAATACTTTAGCATACAATTACGCCGTAGAAAATGGAATAGAATTTAAGACGATAAAAGAAAATGTTCAAAGCTTTTATTATAATACTTATTTTAACGGAAAAACAGGAAATGAAGAAATCGTTATTACCTTGGTTGATACCCAAACAACAGGAAATATTATTATTCCTGAAAGCTATAATGGAATGACTATTTCTGCAATAGATGATGAGGCTTTTAGTGAATGTTTAGTTACAAGTGTAACTCTTCCTACAACTATTACAGAAATAGGAATAAAGTCTTTTCAAAACTGTCATTTTTTGGAAAGCATAAATCTGGACAATATTTTAACTATAGGTCAAAATGCATTTTATGGTTGTCAATCCTTAAAATACGTATACATGCCTTTGGTAGAAGAATTACCAATTGGTGTCTTCTCTAATTGTAGTAGTTTGAAAATTGCAGAATTAAACGGAGTAATCGAAATTGGACAGGATGCATTTAATAGCTGTTATGAGCTTGAGAAGGTGATTTGTCCTAATCTAGTGACTCTTGGTGCAGCATTTAATACGACAACATCATTAAAGAGTGTTGATACTAAAAATGTAGTAACAATTACAGGAAATGCATTCATTTATTCTAAAAGCATAGAAGAATTATACTTTCCTAATCTAGAAAGCATTACTGCTGAAAGACCATTTTCTAGTTGTCCTTCACTTAAAAAAGTATTTATTGGAAAGAAATTTAAGAATTATGTAGTTGACAGTGCACTTGATTTGGCATCTTGGACTTATTATAATGTTCCTATTTATAGCTATTCTGGTTCTAAGGCACAGGAATGGGCATTAAAATGCTTAGATGAAACAAAAACTAAGCATTGGGATTTTATAGCAATTGATGATATAGATACCCTTACAATAACTAAGAATTTGTCTAACAGTATAGAAACGGAGATAAATAGTGATTTAGCTTTATCCATTGAAGCTGAAGGAATAGGCCTCACCTATCAATGGTTTACTACAAGCGGGACAATCGCTTCAGGGACTCCAATTGAAGGAGCTACTGAAAGTAAGCTTATCATAGATACGACCTCTGCAAGCACGAATAAATATTTTGTTAAGATAACAGACTGGATGGATGCTACAGTAGTATCACAAATATGTGAAGTAACCATAGAAGAAGCTGAACCAGTATTTATAAATGTTACAACAGATGAGCATATCACCTCTTTACAAAATGGTAAAAACACCCTCAGCATAGGTAGTTCATTTAAAGTTACCTTTACCGTGGAAGCTGGTTATCATATAAGTCAAATCTTAGTGGATGGAGAAGGCTTAAGTGATGAAGAGCTAAGTGTAAGCTTACTAGTAGGCTATGAATTTACGAATATTTTAGAGCATCATACGATAGAAATAGCTTCTGCCCCTAATGAGGATACGATATATACAGTGTATCATTACAAGCATAGTCTTAAAGAAACTATGCATGAAATTAGTGGCAAGTATTATGATCTTCAAATAGAAAAATGCAGTGGTACAACAGGAACAACAACTACAGTAGTACCACTAGAGTATGAAGGCTTTACTGCTGGTACTTTTTTTCAAAAAGAAATCAGTGGTAATGGTGATACTTTTATTACAATCTTTTATAATAGAAATACTTATACGGTGACCCTAGTTGATTGTGATGGAGTTACGGTAGAAGGTAGTGGAACCTATTTTTATGGTGAGAAGGTTATTGTTAAGGCTACTATAGATAAAGGCTTTGAGTGGGATAGATGGGAAAGCTCAAATCCTAGTATTTGTCCAAACAGTAATAATCTGGAATATTCATTTACTATGCCAACAGAGAATTTAACTCTCACAGCTTATGTAAATGAAATCCCTTATACGCCTTTTAATATTGTTGTTACAACACAAGAACATATTAATTCCTTTCAAAGTGGAAGTAATATAGTAGATCAAGGAGAAAGCTTCAAGGTTACATTTACAGTTGAAAGTGGATATCACATTAATCAGATTCTTGTTGATGAAATTCCTTTAGCAGATGAGGAATTAAGCACAGTATTACTTTTTGGTTATGAGTTTACTAATATAATTGAGGATCATACGATAGAAATAGCTTCTGCCCCAAATGAGGATACTTCATATATAGTTTATCATTATAAGCAAAGTCTTGTAGAGACCTCTTATCAGATAGATGACAAATATTATGATAGGGAAGAAGAGATTCTTACTGGAACAACAGGGACAACTACTACTGCAGAGGGTCGTACTTATGAAGGCTTTACTATGGAAGCCTTTGAGCAAAGTGTAATTGACGGTAGTGGTGATACCATAATTTTTATTCTTTATAATCGAAACATTTACTCTGTTACTCTTATTGGGTGTGATGGAGTTATAGTAGAAGGTGAAGGAAATTATCTTTATGGTCAAAGTGTTCTTGTTAAAGCTGTGATAGAGGAAGGATATGAATGGGAGCAATGGGAAAGCTCTAATTCTAGCTTATGTCCTAATACAGAGCTAAAGGAATATTCATTCCTTATGCCTGCATCTGATATCACTTTGGAAGCTATAGCAAGAAAAAAAGGGGAAGTCATTGAGAATGAATCTTTTCATATTAATGTAATTATTGATGAACATGTGAATTCTCTTCAAAGTGGAAATAATAAAGTGAATCAAAAGGAAAACTTTAAGATCATTTTCACTGCTGAAATAGGCTATCATGTTAGTCAAATTTTAATTGATGAAAATTCATTGACTGAAGCAGAACTCAGCTTATGCTTACAAGAAGGTTATGAATTTACCAATGTTGTAGATAATCATACTATACAAATTATTACTTCTCCAAATGAAAATACAATCTATACAGTTAATCATTATAAGCAAAGCTTAACGATTACTTCAATCCAAATTAAAGGTAAATATTATGAGCTTGAGGAAGAAATCCTTACAGGAACAACAGAAAGCATCACCACAGCTACAAGCCGTGATTATGATGGCTTCAGTGTAGAAGACTTTGAGCAATATAACATTAATGGTAATGGTCTTACCATAGTTCCAATTTTTTATAGTAGAAAAAGCTTTATCGTTGTTCTTTCCGCTGGAGATGGAATCACTATTACAGGTGGTGGTAGCTATCTTTATGGACAAACTGTCAATATTAATGCAGAAGTAGCTTCTGGATTTGAAGGAATTCTATGGGAAAGCTCAAATTCAAAGATTTGTCCTAACGAGGATATGGAAAGCTATTCCTTCTGTATGCCTGCAGAGGATATTATTCTTACGGCGAATATAAGGAAGATTTTTACACCAGCAGAATCAAAGACAGCAATTATTACAGTTGCTTTAGGTGAGCATATTATTTCTTCTAATCGTGGAAGTATCAAAGTAAATAAAGGAGATATTTTCAATATATCTTTTACTGCAGATTCTGGATATCACATAAGTCAAATCATTGTTGATTCTTCCGCATTAAGCGATGATGATTTGAAGGACGCTATAGAGAATGGTTATTCTCTTACAAATGTAACAGAGAACCATACCATTCGAATCATGTCATCTCCTAATGAAGATACACCATATACTGTATATCATTATAAGGAAAGTTTAATAGAAACTTCGTATGTGATGAATGGAAAGTATTATGATCTTGAAGAAGAAAAGCTTACAGGAACAACAGAAGGCATCACTTCAGCGAAAAGTCGTAGCTATGCAGGCTTTACTGCCGATGAATTTAAGCAAAAAATTATTGAAGCAAGTGGAGAGACTAGTATAACAATTTTATATCATAGAAATAGCTTTACCATATCTCTTGTTGGCTTTGAAGGAGTTACAGTTGAAGGGGATGGGACCTACATTTATGGACAAACCGTAGTTGTAAAGGCAACAGTAAAAGAAGGATATACATGGGTTGAATGGGTAAGTTCAAATCCTAATATTTGTCCTAATACAGAGACTTTAGAATTCACATTTTCTATGCCTGCAGAAAATTTAACACTGACAGCTATAGCAAAGGAATTCGAGGAACCTGAACCATCTACTCCATCTGATGATGAAGAAGAAAAAATAGAAGAAAAAAATACATGGCTCATCATAGCTATTAGCGTGGGAGCATTCAATATTCTAATCGTAGGGCTTCTTATTTGGTACATAAGAAGAAAGCATTAGGAAATGGAATTGAAAAGGATTGGAAATAAGATGATGAGAAAAACAGTTTTAGCCCGTTTATATTGGATTAGTAAAGCAGCTGGAGGCCGAAATACAATTGTCCTTGGGGAGAACCTCCTTTATTGTCCAATTATTCGTTTTACAGATGAAACCTCTAAAATAACTTGGAGTTCTAAGATTACAAAGAGTATTTATGTTGATGAGCTTACTACAGATATTGATTTATCCTATTTGGTAGATTCGGCTCCCTTTGAATTGCTTCAGGCAAATAAAAGTTTTTCCTTATATGAGGGATCAATGCTTGTAGCTAAAGGCATAATACTTTCTGAATAAATAAAATTCCCCATTTGAGGGGAATTTTTATTTTTATATTTTATTTTTTGTTTTAATGGTAACTGCAGTAGAACTAAATTTTTTTAGTAGATACAAATAAATCGTCACTCCTAGTATAAATGCTCCTATGACAAAGCTAAGTAGAAGTGTAATTGGATTCACTTGAAACATAAAGAATATCTTATAGTTAAAGCTTTTCAAATGATAAGTTGCAAGAATACTCAGTATAAATCCTATTATAAAGCTTGAAGAAAGCTTTAATAACAACTTAAAAAAATATGTATGAACTACTTGAGATTTTGTGATTCCTATGCTTCTTAAAACAATAATATCTGGCAACTGCTCATTGATATAGTTGGTTGTATCTAGAAGCATAAAGAATAAACTGAAAACTAGAAATGTAATAGTTATTGAAAGGAATATAATTGCTAAAATTCTTGAGGACTCATTTATTTCCTTTTTGTACTCCATAAAATTCAAGGAGTAGGAAATATTGTGTTCATCTAATATAGAAGTAACCTCTTTTAGTTGTGTATGTCTGTTATACACATCTGACGCTGCCGACGA